>CAXTFS010000036.1:0-16601 GCA_964243395.1 uncultured Acidobacteriaceae bacterium
AACCCAAACCTGCAACAGGTCAAGGCGAAGATCAGCCAGGGCGTCTCCAAGCGCCTCAAGGTCTGCACCAGCTGCATCAAGAGCGGCAAGATCGTTAAGGCCTAACGTTCCGATACCCCCTGCACAGCGGCGGCACTCCGGTGCCGCCTTTCTGCGTGCGGCAAGAAAAAGCCGCGAACCGAAGTTCGCGGCTTCACGGTGATACTGCCGCAGCTTATCGCTCGCCGACACCCGATCCGTCCGGCGTAAAGCCCAGCGAGGCCGAGTTGATGCAGAAACGCTGGCCGGTCGGCTTGGGGCCATCCGGGAAGACGTGGCCCAGATGGGCGCCGCAGACCGCGCAGGTCGCCTCGATGCGGCGCATGCCGTAGCTCTTATCCTCATGCAGCTTGATCGCCTCCGGCGAGACGGGCTCGTAGAAGCTGGGCCAGCCGGAGCCGGACTCGAATTTGGCATCGGACTTGAACAACGGCGCATTGCATGCGCCGCAGTGGTACAGGCCATCGGCGTGGTTGTTGTACAGGGCGCCGGTAAAGGCGCGCTCGGTGCCTTTTTCGCGCATGACGTGGTACTGCTCGGGAGTCAGCAGGGCACGCCACTCGGCGTCGGTCCGCTCCACGGTGGTCTTCGCGGTCGAGGAGCTCTCGGCAGGATCGGCGGCGATCGCGGCGTCGCTCAGGGGACCGCCGGCTGGAATAGTTGGCATGTCGTTCACCTCACCCAATTGGATGCGCCCGGGCGGGCTGAGATGTGGCCTGAACGCGCTGCCGGCCGGTCCGTACCCGCGGCAAGCGGGCCCGCTTTGCTCCCTAGCGGGGTGGATCCGCGATTGCGATGCATTCAATTTCAACCAGCGCGCCCTTGGGTAGTGCCGCCACCTGTACGGTCGACCGGGCGGGCGGGACGGTGGTGTCCGGCGCGAAGTAGCGGGCGTACACCTCGTTCATGGCGGCGAAGTCGCCCAGATTCTGCAAAAACACAGTGGTCTTGATCACGTGGGTCAGGTTGAGGTCGGTCTCGTTGAGTACGGCGCGCAGGTTCTCGCAGACGCGTTCAGTCTGCTCGACGACCCCGCCCTCGATGAGGTTGCCGGAGGCGGGATCCAGCGCCACCTGGCCGGAGGTGTACACAACATCCCCGACGCGAATCGCCTGGGAGTACGGGCCGATAGCGGCGGGAGCAGAGGTCGTGGAGACGATATTTTTCACGGGCATGGGTTTGATTGTCGCTGCCGCGTCTTACGCTGTCGACTCCGACCTTGAGTAGAGTCGGCCGCCCATCGCACGGGAAAGCTGAGCGGTGGATGGGGCACCCGGGTCCGTTCCGAGTAGCCCCGGGTAAGGCTGATGTCGATCACGAGCCGACGACTGCCACACCTGCGCTGCCTATGCTTGGCGGCGGCCGTCGCTCGCTCAGGGATGCGGCGCCGGGTGCTCGATCTCGGCGATCAGCGCTCCCTGGAACTCCGGGTGATGGGTCCGGGCGAGGGCCAGCGCCGTCCCGAGAGCCTGTTGTCCCTCCCGGACGCGACCCGAAGCCATGAACGCCTGGCCGAGGACCGCGTTTACTTCGGCCGATTGGGGAGCCTCGGCGGCTGCCGCCCGGGCAAGACCGAGCGCCGCGGGGATCTGGCCCGCACGCATCAGCGTGGTCGCCAGCGTGGCGTTGCTCTGCGCGGCCAGCAATGGCACGTGGAAGGTGCCGTGGTAGACAAGCACCACGTCTCCGATCCGCTCATCCGGCGCACGGTCGCGGAACTGCGCATACGGATTGAGGTCGCCGGGTCCCCAGTACAGGCCACTGGTTTCGACGGAGCTGAGCAGCAGGGTTCCCGAGATGGTGGGCGGGATGGGACCGGAAGGAATGCCGATCATGTGCCCCATGCCGTTGGGCAGCGGTCGGCAGTGAATGCCGTAGTAGTTGACCGGCACAAAGGGGATGGCGTTTTCGTACCAGCAGTCCGGCGCCGGGTGCCGGTCGAGGTATGCCCTGGTCCACTTGAGGTCCTGACCCCAGTCGTCGTTGGAATCGTTGACCAGGCGGTAGGTGTGTGCGGGGCCGCCAGCGGCCTCATTGGAGTAGGCGAGGAAGTCCGGAAAGGCGTGCAGGGAGGACACCACCGTGAGCAGCAGACCGGCCGCCAGGGCGTACTGCGCGATTCGGGAGCGCGCGGCAAAGGCGACCCCTGCGGCGGCTGCTAACACCAGGCAGAACGGGTAGACCGGCAGGATGTGTCGCACGCCAAGGTTGACCCTGGACACCACGCCCGCCAGCACAAAGACGAGGGCTGGTGCGGCGAGAAACCACAACTCCCGCCTCCTTGCCGAAAGAGGCGCAAAGGGTACCAGAACGAGCAGAATGAGCAGGAATAGCGTGGACTTGATCAGGAACACGCCGGGGAGAAAGAACCATTGGCCGGCGCTGTAGAGACGGCCAAAGACGAATGAGGTGCGCACACCGGAGATGAGCAGGATGTCGACCCAGCCGAAGAGGTACGCCTCGGGCAGGATGTGGTGGCGCGCAAGAAAGAAGATGACGGCCTGGTGCAGTGGATGGGCAAGGCCAGCGGCGTAAGCGGCCAGCGGTGGCGTGATGCCCAGTTGCCCTGGACGCGCGGCAAAGCGGAACCCGTAAAAGGCCCACAGGCCGAGGTAGCTGACGGCCAGGATGAGCGCAAGGGCATACACGAGGCGCAGGGCGTGCTGCCGTTTCGACTCCGAAGGCGTGGCTGTCTCCACCGAACGCGGGCCCCACAGGTCGATTGCGGCGAGCACGGCGAGGGTTGGCAGGATGAGGACCCCGGAGTGCTTGGTCGCAATGGCCAACATAGCCAGAACCGCTGTGAGCAGCAGACGCGGGAGCGACGGGCGGTTGCCGTAGCGGAAAAAGGCGTAGACAGCCGCAAAGAACAGGCAGGCCAGCGGCATGTCTGTGGTGACCAGGGCCCCGTTGGCAAGGAGCACGGGCTCGAGGACAAAAAGTGCCAGTGCCAGCAGAGCGGCGAGATCGCCGAACATCTCACGGGCGGCGCAGAAGACAAGCAGACCGAGACCAAGGCTGAACAGGACGATGACCAGGCGGCCGCGAAGGAGAATCTTGTCGGCATCGGCCCGGTAGAGCAGATCGATGGCCTCCATGTTGTCCTTCGCTTTGAAGTAGGGATAGGGCAGCGGTGCCGGTTCAGCCAGGTGCATGGAGAGTAAGGGCGCAGCAGCGAGCATCTTGGCGAAGGGCGGATGCTCCGGGTTGCGGCCAAAGTCGGCATGCCGCCAGTACTCAAAACCCGCAAAGAGGTGGACGGCTTCGTCGAAGGTTTGGGACTCCTGCCGTACCGAGCTGATCAGCAGCACGGCCATGAGCGCCAGCAGAACTGCCGCGATGATGCGGGTAAGACGCGGGGAGGGGATCGGCAGAGGGGGCGCGGTTGCTTTGACTGGCAAGGGACATCCTTCGGCAGCGCAGGCTAGGGGCGGGGTGCTTGCGCCTTATCCTAAGGGGCGAATCTCAATGCTCCTGTGGCCTTTAGCCGACATCCGGGGTACGGCTGCTATTTCTGCACGAAAAAAATCAGCGCACATGCGGCCCGAGGACCCATCCTAGTCAGTGGAGGTACGACATGGGTTTACTCGATCAGATCGAAGGTATGGCAGGTCAGGCGATGGGCGGAGGTCAGGCCGCAGGCGGCAGTGAACAGGGCCGGGTTGCCGGCGGTTTCCTGCAATCGGTGGGCGAGCATCCGGGTGGCCTCGGTGCGGTGCTGGACTCTTTCCGCAACAACGGCATGGATCAACACGTTGGCCAATGGTCGACCGGACAGTCACAGCAGGCGACGCCCGAGCAGGTGCAAACCGGTCTGGGCGGCACGGGGCTGTTGGAGCAGACAGCGGCACGTGCGGGTGTTTCGCCTGAGGTGGCCAAGGTCGCCCTTGCGGCGATTCTGCCCATGATGATGGCGCACATGACCCAGGGCGGCCAGGGTGCACCCGCCCAGGGCATGTTCGGCGGCCTGGCTGGATCATTCCTGCAGAGGATGCTTTAGGGTTCCATGCGACGCAAGGTGTCGTTGTGCAGGTCAGTGGCCACAGGTGCAGCGGCTTCCGGTGCTCTCGCACTGGGAGCCTTCGCTGTAGGCGCCATGGCGATCGGATCGCTGGCAATTGGCGCGCTGGCTATCAAGCGCCTGCGCCTACTGGAGGCGCGAATCGAGCACCTCTCGATTGGCACCCTCACGGTGGAGCGCCTGCAGGTCGCTTCGCGGGAGATCACGTAGTCCGAAGAATGGAACGCGAAAGGCCGGCTCAAGAGCCGGCCTTTTTCTTGAGCAAAAAGACGAGCTATGCAGCCACGGCGTGCGCGGCCTGCTCGTTGATGCGGGACTCCGCAATCTGCGTCAGCTTCTCATCGCCGGCCTTGCTCTCGTCCAGGCTCTGCGTCAGATCCGCCACGGCGTCGTTCTTGCCGAGCACCTTGGCATAGCTTGTCAGCGAGCCATAGGAAGCGACGCGATACGCCTGCTGTTGATTGAAGGCCACGATCAGTGCGGCATCGCGGACCGGTGACGCGTCCGTGTTCGAGATCATATTCGCGACCTCGTCCAGCATCGCCTTGGCGATGTGATTGTTATTGGTGTCCGGCTTGGCACCGATCTTGGAAAAGGTCGCTTCGAGACGCTCGGCGTACTTCTGTCCCTGCGTCACGCTCTTGCTGAACATCTCTTTCACTTCCGGATCGGTGGCGGCGTCGGCCATCTTGCTCGCACCCTTCGAGATCTGCTGCTCGAAGTCCAGAACGTAGGTCATGCCTGTGTACAAAAGGTCGTCAATGCTTTGCATCTTCATGGTGTTGCTCCCGGTTGGTTCTTCCCGGTGGTCTGCGGTTGTCGCTTACACCGTACCCACGTTTAGGTGAGGCCGTGAGGGTTCCTGTTGCCCACCCCGGTGTGGCGTCCTGCGTCACCTGAGAGCATCGCGGCCCGGCTTTGATTGCACACACAACCTCGGCTTATGGAGGAAAAGATCAACGACCCGCCTTCGCCTCGCGCACCATGTCGACCAGTGCGGTGCGTACCTCTGCCGGCGTGCGCGCCTCGTGGGGGTAGTTAATGCGCGTGCCCTTCATGCCCTCGGCGGTCTTCAGCCGCAGGTAAAAACCGAGCCGGTCAACCGAGGTCATCGTGGCTTCGGTGGCGTGGAGCCCGGCATGTCTTCCGGCCAGCTCAATCATCGCTGCCACGTGGTCAGCGTTCATGTGCGAAAGGATCCCCGCCGCAGAAGGTGACAGCGGATCCGGCGAGGCCGCGCTGTAGTCCTCCGCGGTGACCCAGCCCATCACGCCGAAGCCGCCGACGTAGTACACATCCTGCGGCTGGAGCCGGAAGAAGCCGAAGTCGGTGAAGTCCACCCAGTAGCGGCTGCTCTCATGCCGGGCGAGGTACGCCTCGCGTGCCCCGGCGACGTGCTCGGGCGGCACCGGGGCCGTCGGGCCAACCAGCGTCGCACGCGCGGAGCCGAGCGGATCATCGTCGGCGCCGGTCTGCGCGACAAACAGGCTCGCCCGCGGATCAGCCTTCAGGTTCTGCGTGTGCATCGCCATGTTGCTGATGAGGAACAGCGGCCGACCCGCGGCATCGAGGGCATATGGCATCAACGAGCCGAACGGAAAGCCGGCCTGCTTACGGGACATCGTCGCGATGGTGCCCACGGAGCCCAGCGAGAACAGCGTGCGTACGCGCTCCGCATAGGAGGGCTCAGGCAATTGGGGCAGTGCGGGTCCGGTGTAGGCGTGTTGGCGCGGTGCGGCAGCTTCGTTCATGGGTCACCCAGGGCTTTCGATGCGTCAGCGGCGTTTTCTGAGCACCCACGTTGTCATGCAGCGGTAGTCCTGCACCACCGTGGTCTTCAGTGGATCGACGAGGATCGCGTGCAGATCGCGCCCCAGGCTCAGCAGGGTGGCTTCATCGACGAGGTACCATTCGGAGCCGTCGCCGATCTCGTAGATGTTGCCGCGCACGCGCTGGAAGTCCATGCCGATGCGCGAACCAAGGCGGCAGAATAGCAGGCCACCGGGCGCGACGACGCGCCAGAGGTCCGCGAGCATGGCGCGGAAGTGCTTGTCATCGCGTGCAAAGTGCAGAACGGAGTTGCAGATCACCGCGTCGGCAAACGCATCAGGGAAGGGCATCCGCTCAATCGGGCCGACCTGAAAGTTTGCCTCAGGGAGCCCGGTTTCGAGCACCCCGGAGAGCCGACGCACGTGCTCCACACCCTCCGGATCCGCATCCAGCGCAAAGACCTCGAAACCTTCGCGCAGCAGGTAGACGAGATTGCGTCCGAAGCCGCATCCGGCATCCAGAATGCGCATGCCGGGTGCGATGTTGCCGCGCAGGATCTGATCGAAGACATAGATGTCGATCTGTCCAAACTGTTCCTGAATACTCAGTGCCAATCGCCCATCCTCAAACACGTGCAAACGTGTGCCCTTTCCATCTTGCCCCGGTGATGGCATCTGTGCGCGCGACGCGTTTTCTATCTAGTCACAGATGGAGGTGGATTGATCTGCCTGTGCGGTCCACGGCAGATACCCCGTGCCCCTCCCGTCCGTGGAGGATCGGTTCACTTCTGTGAGCAGGGACGCCAGGAACGGCGAATCAGAAAGGGCGGCACGGGCAAGCCCGTCGTGGGTCGCATTCCCTTGCAGCAGGAGCGCGAATAGGTGGGAGAGTAGGCTCAGATCGGCTCGGGTCGGCTGCTCACATTGCAACAAAGAACCGATAAGTCGGGCTGGCGGTGCCGACCGCCATGACGTTTGGTCCGGACGGCGCGCTCTACGTGTCCAACCTCGGCGCAGCGCCTGCGGGAGCCGGCCAGATCCTGCGCATCACCATTCCGATGTAAACGCCTGCAGGGCAAAAGAAATGCCCGGCTACGAACCTCGCAGCCGGGCACTCCTGTTTGTGTCGGAGTGTTACGCGCGACGACGGCGACGACCCGCAGCCGGTCCGCTGGAACGACCACCGCTGCGCTGCCCGGCGTGCCCGCGACCGTAGCCGCCATCCGAGCTGCCGCGGGTATGGTGCGGCGCGTTGATGTGCGCATGCTGCTCGCCGCCGGCCGACTCGCTCTTCCACGAGCGGGTCTCCATCGCGAGCAGACCGCCCATGTCGTTCGGTCCACCCTTGCTGAGGTCGATCGGGGTGTTGCGCTCTTCCTTGGCGAGGTCCTTGTCGGCCACGCGCCACTCGAACTGAATCTTGAGTTCCTGCTCGAGCTTCTTGGCGTCGCGCTTTTCGAGCGGCGTCACGAAGGTGGTGGCGATGCCTTTGGCGCCGGCGCGGCCGGTGCGACCGATACGGTGCACAAAGTCGTCCGAGGCGTTGGGCAGGTCGTAGTTCACGACGTGCGCAATATGGGAGATGTCGATGCCGCGGGCCGCAACATCGGTAGCCACCAGGATGCGAGCCTTGCCGTCCGCAAAGCGCTTGAGCGCCATCGAGCGCTGCGACTGCGAGCGGTCGCCATGGATGATCTCGGTCTTGTGGCCGAGCTTCTCCAGCTTGCGCCCGATGCGGTCAGCACCGTGCTTGGTGCGCGAGAAGACGAGGTAGCTGCCCTCTTCTTCGGTGAGCATGCGGTCCAGCTGCGAGAGCTTCTGGTCCTGCATGACGGTGTACACGCGCAGCTCGACGCGGTCGGACGGACGCGAGGTCTGGCCGATCTCGACGCGTACCGGCTCGTGCACATAGTCGCGCACGATGTTGCGGATGTTGCCGTCCAGGGTCGCCGAGTAGCACATGGTCTGGCGGTCCTTGGGGAGCGCCCCGACGATGCGACGGATCGCGGGCAGGAAGCCCATGTCGAGCATGCGATCCACTTCGTCGAGCACGAGCATGTCCACTTCGCCGAGCTTCACGAGACGACGGTCGAGGTAGTCTTCCAGACGTCCGGGAGTGGCCACGACGAGGCGCGGGCCGCGCTGCAGCGCTTCGATCTGCGGGTTCTCGTTCAGACCGCCGCAGACCAGCACCGCATCACTCTTCAGCTGCGGGCAGATCTTGTGGTAGTGCTCCAGCACCTGCATCGCGAGCTCTCGTGTGGGCAGCAGAATGAGCGCGAGCACCGGGTTCTTCTTCAACTTGTTGGAGGGCGCGGAGATGTCTTCCAGGCGCTCGATCATGGGCACAAGGAAGCTCAGGGTCTTGCCGGTGCCGGTGGAGGCGGTGGCGAGAATATCGTCGCCCTCGAGCGCCGGTGGGATGGCCCCAGCCTGCACGGGAGTCGGCTTCACGAAGCCGGCTGCGGCGAGGCGATCCTTGAGCGAATCGGAGATCTTGAAATCGTTGAACAGGAGCGCGGAAGCCTCGTCCTGGGTGATGTGGCGCGCCGGCTTCATTGGCTCCGGGTTCAGGATCGCGTCCAGGGTCAACTTGGAGGTGTCAGGCGAGCTGCTTTCACCCGCGGGCATTTCGGCGTGGCGGGGGGCGGCGTGACGTGAAGAGGAGGAAGAGGAAGAAGGACGCCCGGAACGGCGTTTGGGCGACTTGGGGGAAGTAACGTTAGACAAGAGTTTCCTTTAAGGGTGAAGCGCTAGGGAGGATTCGCTCAGACGCACAGTGGGGTGCAGTCACCGGGGTGGCGTCGCGAAATCCTGAATTCAGCACTGCAAAGAGGCGTTCCGATGGGGGAATCGTCTGATCCATCCTGAGGAAAGCAAGCACTGCTGCTGCACGGCGAGGCTGATCCCGCTTGGATCGCACTCAAAGCCAGAGCAACCAACGTGCGGGGCCAAAAACCTGCCAAAGACTGGCAGTCGGCTCGCCCGGTGGGCGGTAGTGGCGCTCGCGGTCTCTGGCCAGACTCAGTAAAGCTGATTTGAGTCTTTCCCGCGGTGCCCTGCACGATAGTCGCGCAACCTAACACTAGCACGATGAGGCCGTGGCTGCAATGCGCCTGACGCGACGCCAGCGATGCATGCGGTAGGATTCTGGCGATGACGCGCGTGCAAAGGCTCTCCCGCAACAGGTTCAGGACCAGCTTTCTCACGCGTGCCGCCGCGTCGGCTTTGTTGCTGATGATGGCGGCACCTGGCCGAACGCAGAAGGGCGCGGGTGCCCTGGCTCCGCTCGAAGCCCGGCTGCAGGTTCCGCTCGACACAGGCAAGCTGGTGAAGGGCATGCCGGTCTTCGCCGCTGCCGTTTTGCCCTGGCACGGACCGGATTGCGAACTCAAGGCGGGCGCCACGGTCTACGGGCACGTCGTGGACCTCCAGGTTCGGTCGCCAGGCACCCCCGAGACCCTGCTGACCGTAGCCTTCGAGAAGGCGGACTGCAACGGCCGGAAAGCAGTCGAGGTGCCCCTGCTGCTGTATGCCGTGGTCGATCGCTCGTCCGCCGGGCAGGCCGACACCTACCGGGACCAGTCTGGCTTATTTGGCGCCATCCAGCCTCACCCACCCATCGGAACAGGCGGACCGACCGGCCCGTCCACGACGGCGCGGGTGCGGCAGGACATGAGTACGTCCGCGAGCAATGGGCCGAGTTCGGTCACGGCCGGCGAGGTCTACGGTGTGCCCAGGGTTCTGCTCGCAGTGGGCACGGGACAGGATGGGGCATCGGTCGTGCATTCGTCGCGCAAGAGCTTTCGCCTGAATGCGGGAACCGATCTGGTCTTGGTCGTCACGCAGCCGCACGCGGCGGGTTCTCTCATGGAGCGGAAAGCGGAGGCGGCACCGCTGGCAGCCTCACAACCGCCGGCAGTTGCGGTGGTTGCACCTCCGACGCCCCCTCCACCGCCGCCCGACGAAACGGAGGTCTGCGCGGACCATTGCAGCGTCGTCTCGACGCAGACGAGCGCAGTTGAAGCCATCGATGCATCGCACCAGGTATTGGCAGTGGTCCCGCTGAGCACCCTTGGCTTTCGGCCAAAGGTTCATGCCGAGATGACGGCGTTCGATGAGGACACCACGGTCAACTATCTCGGAGACAACGAGATTCTGCTGACCTTCGATCCGCACAGCCTGCGGTCGCACACCCAGGGCGGGTGGCATACCTACAGTGTGCGCACCGTGCGTGCGGTGTTGGTCGATGCCCGCGATGGGCATATCGAGCGAGCCGTCGATTGGCGGGTAACGGGTGAAGGCCGCTACGTGTGGCCTGCAGGCCCGGACCATGTGCTGGCGCACGTGGGGGATGCCCTGCGGCTGATCGGGCCGGGGCTGCGCGTCGGGGATTCGTTTCCGGTATCCGGCGATCTACGCTGGGTAGCCGTGTCGCCCAATGGGCAGCATGCAGGTGTCGGCATCCTGCAGGAAAGGCACACCCGCGAGGTTCACGAAAGCATCGCGACGCTGTCGGGCGTCGACCCGGAGGAGGATCTTGAGGTGAAGCTTCTGGACTTTTCGGCCCACAGCAACCGTCGTCTCCTGCTGACCAGCCGGACAGCGCAGCCGGTTCTTTCCGATGAGGGCGAGCTTCAGGTGCGGCGCACGGCCCGCGGCCCGTGGGCGCTCACGGAGACGGGCTGGACGGGGGCCAAACGCAACGTAGCGGAGTGGAACTCCGGTTGTGAACCGGTCCTCTCCGTCCCGACCGCGGGTGCTGTGTTCATTGAAGGCTGTTCCCCTGAAGGAGGCCAACGCTGGTTCCGGATTTTGCGGACCGACGGCCGCACCCTCCTCAAGGGCGAGAGTTCGTCACAGCAGATCCAGGAGCGGGCCGGCGGCAGCCGCAGCGGCGCCATCGCCGTCCGCGTGATCGAAACGACGAAATCTCTGCCGGCGGGCGGACTCTTCAGCGCGGCCGTTCTGGGAAGCGAGTGGATCGGCGTGTACCGCGCGCAGGACGGACACCGGCTGTTCGAGACCCGCGAGCCAACTTTCCCGGAGTCGAGCGAAAATTTCGCCCTGTCGCCGGAAGGCGATCGTCTGGCGGTGCTGACCGCAACGTCGCTGAAGATTCTGTCTGTGGATCACAATCTACCCAGGGCAGAAAAGTGAACCGGCCCTAGGTCTCCTTGCGCCAGAAGCCCGGGACCTGGGCCATGTAGATCAGCTTGCTGAGCGCAGCGGTTCCGCGGGTGTAGACCTTCGCGGCGGGCAGCGGGAGCTTCAGCGCGGGATACGTGAACAGCCAGTACCGCGGGTTGCTGCCAAAGGCGCCGCGCAGTTCGCTGTGAGCCTCGTGCAGGCGAAGCCGGTCTTTCGCCTTGCTGCGGAACTCGACCAGCACAGACGGAAACCAGCGGCGCAGGGCCACGTTCAGGATGGGACCGGAGAGGTCGGTGCGGCCGGGGAGCAGGCGCTCGACAACGTCTGACAGCTGACGGCCGAAGACCCGGCCCAGCGAATACCCGTGCGCATTGCCGACGCGGGCGGCAACGGGACGCGTCCAGAGCACGGCGGAGCGGCGGTGTTCCAACAGCAGCGGCAGGCTCCACGAGAGCTGCACAAGGTTGGTGCCGATGAAAGACTCCGGCGCCTCATGCCCCAACTCTTCCAGCCGTGCCTTGTTGACCACGATGCCGCTGATAAAGGTGAACATGATGTTCACCATCAAGGCGAAGGTCCCGGCATCGCTCACGGTGTGCACATGACGGTCGAACGGATCTTCGGAGCGTTCGGCGCGGTAGTCCTCGCGGTAGCCGTAGCTCGTGGCATAGACCAGATCGAGTTCCGCGGGTGCCCCATCCCGGTTTTGCAGCAGGGCCAGCACCTCGGCAACGGCATTGGGCACGATCAGGTCGTCATCCCCGCACATCCAGAAAAAGGTCCCCTTTGCCTCACGGAAGCAGAAGGCGAAGTTGGCATCGGAGCCGGTGTTGGTGGGGTGCCGGTGGCTGCGCAGGGAGGCTCCGGCGGCGGCGAAGCGTTGCGTGGCCGCGGCGATTACCTCTGGCGTGGCGTCCTCGCTGGCGTTGTCGGAGAGGAAGACCTCGACCTCCGGCGCACGGGCGACCTGGGGCTCCAGCACCTTCAGCAGCCCGGCGAGTTGCTCCGCGCGGTTGAAGGTCGGGATCGCGATCGTGAGCAGCGGTCGAGTGGTCGGAGTCGATTTCCCCTCGTCCAACTGCGGTGTTACCAGCTCAGACTGCATGCCACACTCTCCGCCAGCGCAGGAAGGTGTAGGTTCCATAGCCAAGCCCGATGATCAGTGTTCCCAAAGCATACGCGGCGGCGATGCCCCAGGCACCGCCGTGCGGATCCTGCCACTTGCCCAGCAGGTACGCCAGCGGTGCGATGTAGAGCGCGCCCGCGATGGAGTTCGCCATGAATTTCTCCTGCTTGTGGGCGCGCAGGTAGAGCGCCTCGGCAAAGACAACGATGTTGCCAACCGTGCCGAAAAAGAGCAACGCCAGCGGCACGGGGGCCAGCAGGCGGCTGGCCAGAAGCACCCCGTGAAAGCGAATGCCGCGTGCACCCAGCCAGTCCACCGCCAGCCAGACGACCCCGCAGGCTAACACCGCGGCCAGCGTGGATTGCCAGAGTGCGCGGAAGAATGTGCGGTCCAGCAAGGCGTACTCCCGGCGCGCGATCATGCGTCCGAAGGGAGCCGCCTTCGTGTTCATCCAGGCGATTGCCATGGAGGACAGGGTGCCACAGACGTTGAGACTCATGCCCATCTGGCCGGCCTGGATGGGTCCACGATAGTTCATCAGGATGGGATTGAAGAGCTGCGAGGTGATGTAGCCGGCGAGCCAGGAAACAGCGATGCGCCACTGGAAGGGCCAGACCTCGGCGCGCCAGTCGATGGCAAACGACGCGGTGGCATGGCGCAGCAAGGGTCGCAGCAGACCGCGACGCGTCCAGACAAACCAACCGCCGGCGAGCGCCTGGCCGAAGATCATACAGCCAGGCGCAAACAGGCCACCGTGCAGCAGAAACGCTCCCCAGCCCAGGGCTGTCCCGACCAGCGACTGCCGCAGCCGTGTGCGCGCCACCTCGGGAACATAGCCGCAGCCCTCCAGGAAGGAGAACAGCGGATCGATCTGAAAGGTGCAGCTGGACGCGAGGACGACCAGCAGCCACGGCAGCGCAAAGTGGACGGTGTTGCCACCCGGGCGTGCGGCCGCGTGGCGAAAAAAGGCGAGGCCGACAGGCACCAGCGTCACCGCCATCAGCACGGCCGCAACCGTATACCAGCGAACCGATTTCTGCAGCACGCTCGCCAGCCGGCTGTGCGGCTCCGCGGGTCCGGTGACGGTGCCGTCGGGGGCGATGTGCAGGTGAGCGGCCTCGTGCGAGGCGGTCTGCAGGATGACGACGGAGAAGCCCAGCTCGAAGACGATCTGCATCGCCACGAGCGAGTAGAAGGTGTAGTAGAAGCCCTGCTCTGCCGGTGAAAGAAAGCGGGCAATCAACGTCAGCGTGCCGATACCCGCAAGCGAAGACCAGCCACGGGCGAGCACCGTAAACGCGATTGCACGGTCAACACCGAGGCTGCGCGCCAGCCTGCGCGCCAAGCCCGGCTGAGCGGTTTCGGCTGGGTTGGGGTCGGGGTGTGGGTGCGCTGGTGTGACGCCCGGCCCGGAGCTTGGACCGGCGACCACGTCAATCGGCGCCAGCGCGTCATCGAAGAACATGGTTTGTTCATCGGCAGCCGGCGCGTTTTCTTTAGGCGGAAGGTGGGACAGGGGCGGGATGGGCGGCATCAGGCAGCTGTTATGGGTGATACCAATCGCGGTGCGGCGAGGCCCCAAGTCCCAGTCTAGCAGCGGTTCAGGCTGGCTTCGGGTGCTGCTGACGATGCTACGCTTCCGCATGGCCGCCCCCCCGCAGTTCGAAACCCCACGGCTGATCCTGCGGCCGTTGGAACTAGGCGACGCCGCACGAACGCAGGAACTGTTTCCGCATTGGGAGATCGTGCGCCTGCTGGCCGCACAGGTGCCCTGGCCGTTTCCGCCAGACGGGGTGGAGCGTTATTACCGCGAGCAGGCCCTGCCGGCGATGGAACGCGGCGACGAGTGGCACTGGACGATTCGGCTGAAATCCTCGCCCGAACAGCACATCGGAGCCATCGGTCTGTTTCGGCAGGGTGAGGACAACCGGGGCTTCTGGCTGGGGCAGCCGTGGCAGGGGCAGGGTCTGATGACGGAGGCGGTGGTCCCGGTGACGGACTTCTGGTTCGACGTTCTGGGGATGCCGGTCCTGCGTGCGCCCAAGGCGACGACGAACCTCCCGTCGCGCCGCGTGTCCGAGAAGACCGGCATGCGCCTGGTGGGAACAACGGAGAAGGATTACGTCTCCGGCCGGCTCCTATCGGAGATCTGGGAGATCACTGCCTCCGAGTGGCGCGAGCGGCGCTCGGCCTAGCCGGTTTACTCCGCCGAACTTCGCTCCAACGCAAAAGCGAACCTCTCACGAGGTCCGCTTTTGACGATCAGCGATTGCTGCTTACGTCTAGTGGTGAAAGCCACCGCCGCCACCGTGGGCCTCATACCCGCCATGGAAGCCTTCGTGGTGACCTTCGCCGTAGGGACCATGGAAGTCATTGCCCTGAAAGCTATGGAAGTGGTCGTTCGGCTCATGGTAGGCGCCATGTTCCGGGAAGGCGCCATGGTAGCCGTAACGCGGGTCAAAGGCATGATTTACCGGACCATAGAAGCCGGCCGGCCCATGGAACCAGGGACCTGCGCCAATAAAGATGCCGCTGTTGAACCACTGCGGACCGTAATAGCCATAGGCGGCGCAGTTATAGGGAGCATAACCGTAGTAGCCGTAAGGGCAAGCCGGGGCGGGGCCACCGATATTGACGCCGAACGAGACCTGCGCCGGTGCGGGCGCGACGGCTGCGAGACTTAGACCGATACCGGCCACACCCGCTATAAGGAGATTGCGAAGGGAACGTAACCGCATAACCGAAATACCTCTCCCGTACTAAGACACCGCCGCGGCGCCACAAGTTGCGTGTTCTTCATGGCCCTTTCGGGGGATCAGGGCCGTGGTCGCTTGGCAGGCGCTCGCCGCGTGCGCTTGGGCGGCACCGGTTTTTTGAGCTGTGCGGGCTCGGGTCGATCGCGTTTCCGCTCCACCTTCTTGCCGGCGGCGGCACGGTTAAGTGCCTGCACTTCGCCGGTCGTCAGCTCGCGAAATCCGCCGGGCGGCACGTCGAGCGTCAGCGCTCCGTAGGCGATGCGGCGGATCTTCTCCACGTGGTGGCCGACCTCTTCAAACATCTTGCGCAGCTGGCGATTGCGTCCCTCCGTCAGGCTGACTTCAAACCAGGGATTGTCGCCGCCCCGCACCTGCTCGATCCTGGCCGGCTGCGTGAGGACGCGGTCGCGGCGGCCCCCCTTCACCTCGTCCAGCCGCCCGCGGTCGATCATTACGCCGCGGCGCAGCTGACCAAGCGCTTCGTCGGTCGGCTTGCCCGAAATCTTGACCAGGTACGTCTTCTCGACGCCTGCGCTCGCCTTGGAGAGCCGGTTCGCCAGTTCGCCGTCGTTGGTCATCAGCAGCAGACCTTCGCTAAGGTAATCCAGCCGCCCGACGGGATAGAGGCGGGGCAGACGTTTGTGCTCGCCCGTCACCTTCTTCTGCGACTCCTGGCCGAGGAGCTGGGCAATCGTTGGGCGGTGTTCCGGGTCATCCAGCGTCGTGACATAGCCGCGTGGCTTGTTCAGCATGAAGTACTTCTGCGGCTCGGGACCCTGCAGCAGCTTGCCATCGACGCGGATGTAGTCACGTTGCGGATCGGCGCGGGTGCCGAGTTCGGTGATCACCTCGCCGTTTACCTGCACACGGCCCTCGGTGATAAAGGCCTCGGCCGAACGGCGGCTGGCAACCCCGGCCTGCGCGAGGATCTTTTGGAGCCGCTCGCCGCGTGGCGTCTCCGATTTTGCTTCGGGTGGCTGCGCCTTTTGCGGAATCGTCATACCCTAGCTTCCCATGAAACGCTGCACTTGCCTTTACGAAGAGCTGGCGCGCCCAGGGCTGATACCAGAGGGAACAAGTTTCGCCCGGAGGCGAAACACCTCGGGGTTAGGGCCCCGAGGTGATCTCGACGTAAAGGAGGTGAGTGCCCGATGCGACCCTTTTGGGTGCGCTACAGGCGGTTTTCACTACAGGTACCAGGAGAAGTCATTCTCTTCCTGCTAGTGAAAGCTTGTGAGGTGCTGCATTTGCTGCACTTCTAAACCACAGGGCCTCTGAGCGGTTGCCGCCGTTCAGGGGCTCTAACACTTAGGTTGAAAGCTTCGCCTTCGACCCTATACGTTACCCCTAAATCTAGCTATTCGAAGCGGCGTGTCAAGGGTACGAAGGTTTGCACCGGAATCCTGCCTACGCCAGCCCGGTAGACTGTGCCTGTTCATGCGCATGGTAGCTTGATCGCACCAGCGGTCCGGACTCGACATGGCGGAAGCCCATGCCCAGCGCCTCATGCTTCAGGAAGGCGAATTCGTCCGGCGTGTAGAACCGGGCCATGGGCAGATGATCGCGCGAGGGCCGCAGGTACTGCCCCACGGTGAGAATATCGACCTTGCGATCGGCTAGATCACGGAACACGCCCAGCAGCTCGTGCATCTCCTCGCCCATGCCGACGATGATGCCGGTCTTGGTGACAATTGGGCCTTCGGGATGAGCGGAAGATTCCAGCTTGGCCTGCTCCAGGA
>CAXTFS010000037.1:0-11766 GCA_964243395.1 uncultured Acidobacteriaceae bacterium
CGTCAAGGTGAAGCCCAACACGGGTGAGATGGTGGAATACGCCGTCAAGCTCCCCACGGCGCAGGGGGATTTGCTGCTGCCCATCGATGCCAAGTTCCCGCGCGAGGCCTGGGAGCGCCTGGAGACCGCCTACGAAGGGCATCCGGAAGACATCCCGGCCGCTGGCAAGGCCTTTGAGAACGCGATCCGCACCGAAGGCAAGCGCATCTGCGAGAAGTACATTGCGCCGCCTGTGACTACGACCTTCGCCATCATGTTCCTGCCCACCGAGGGCCTCTACGCCGAAGTGATGCGGCGCGACGGTCTGCAGGCCGACATCCAGCAAAACTGCCGTGTCACCATCGCCGGGCCGAGCACCCTGTCGGCCATCCTGAACAGCTTCCAGATGGGCTTCCACATGCTGCAGATGCAGCAGAAAGGCGATGAGGTCTGGAAGGTTCTTTCGAAGACCCGCAACGAGTTCGAGAAGTTCGAAACGCTGATGGGCTCGATGGAGAAGCAGGTCGGCACGGTGCAGAACACGATTGAAAAACTGAACACCCGCACCCGTGCCATCAACCGGTCACTGCGTGACGTTAGCCTGGACGATGGAGAGACACAGCTATCGGGCGGTGGCGTTCCCAACGTGCTGCCGACGAACGGCTTCGATGGCTTCCTGCCGATGCTTGCAGCCTCGGACGAGGCTAACTGATCGGTTCCCGGCGAGAGGAAGCTACCGGCGAACCTGACTTCCGTCCCTGGTCGCGGAAGATGCGCTTGCGGCGGCATGACACGCATTCCCAGGGGTAGTAGCCGAGCCAGGTAAACAGTGTGCGCTCCAGGAGGGTCACGCGATTGATGCGGCGATACGTGCCCGGCACACAACGGGCGCACAGCCGGGTCACAGGGGGAGCAGCCGAGTCCGTCATCGCATGTCCGTCCGGCATGAACAACATGCTACCCGAGAAGAAGCGATCTCGGCACGCGTTCTTTACACGTGCTGGAAGGGTCAGTATCCTTGGGCACTGGGGCTGGGGGCACTGAGGCTGGGCGCGCCGGACGCATCAGGCGCATCAGCGGGGCCGTACCCGGTATTCAGGAAACAGGAGATTTACGCGATGGCAGCAGTGGACGAGAAGGTCAAACAGATTATTGTCGAACAGCTACAGGTTGATGAGGCCGAAGTGACCCCTGGCGCCAGCTTCCAGGAAGACCTGGGCGCCGATTCACTCGATGTGGTCGAACTTGTCATGCAGTTCGAAGAAGCCTTCGACATCCAGATCCCCGATGAGGACGCGGAAAAGATCAAGACCGTGAAAGACGCGACCGAGTACATCGAGAAGAACCAGAAAAAGTAAACGTTTCCCACGCTACAGAAGGGCAAGAAGATAAAGATGGAGCAGCGTCGCGTCGTCGTCACAGGCCTTGGGCTGATCTGCGGGATCGGCAACACCGCGCCCGCCGTTTGGGACAGCCTGATGGCCAGCCGAAGCGGCATGGCCGGGATTACTGCCTTTGATCTGACCGGCCATCCGGTGCGGTTTGCCGCTGAGGTGAAGGACTTCGATCCGCACCAGTTCGTGGAAAAGAAGGAGGCCCGCAAGATGGGCCGCTTCATCCACTTCGCGATGGCGGCGGCACACGAGGCGATGGCGCACTCCGGCCTGAAAGTTACGCCGGAAAACGCCGACAACATCGGTGTGCACATCGGCTCCGGCATCGGTGGGTTCGACGTCATCGAGCGCGAACACACGGCGCTCATGAACGGCGGTCCGCGACGCATCTCGCCCTTCTTTATTCCCGCCACAATCATCAACCTGGCTGCCGGTCATGTCAGCATCCGGTACGGTGCCAAGGGTCCCAATGAGGCCACGGCGACGGCCTGCACCAGCTCCGCGCATTCCATTGGCGATGCGTTCCGCATTATTCAGCGCGGCGACGCGGATGCCATGATTGCCGGCGGCGCTGAAGCAGCGATTACCCCGCTTTCGGTCGGTGGATTTGCCGCAATGAAGGCACTCTCCACTCGCAATGACGACCCCACCCATGCCTGCCGTCCTTTCGACAAGGATCGTGACGGCTTCGTCTGTGGCGAAGGCGCCGGCATCCTCATTCTTGAGGAGTTGGGCTTTGCGCAGGCGCGCGGCGCGGAGATCCTCGCCGAAGTCATCGGCTACGGCATGAGCGGCGACGCCTTCCACATGACCGGCATGGCTCCCGAGGGCGAGGGCTGCCGTCGCGCCATGAACAATGCCCTTCGCGTAGCAGGGATTACGCCGGACAAGGTCGACTACGTCAACGCGCATGCGACGTCCACCCCACTGGGGGATGCTCTTGAATCAAAGGCGATCGAGAACGTGTTTGGTGAACGCGCCATCAATCACGAGCTACTAGTAAGCTCCAGTAAGTCAATGACCGGGCACCTGCTCGGCGGCGCGGGCGGTCTGGAGGCCGGCATCAGCATCATGGCGATGCAGCACCAGGTCGCGCCGCCCACCATCAACCTCGAAAATGTCGATCCTGCCTGCCGGTTGAACTATGTGCCGCACAAGCCGCAGCCGGCGAAGATCGATTACGTTCTCTCCAACAGCTTCGGCTTTGGCGGAACGAACGGATCCCTGGTATTTAAGCGCTGGGGCGCCGAATAGAAGCCTCCCACCCCAAGTGAAAAACAGCCCGCGCAAGCGGGTTTTCCTTTTGCTCCGCGTGTCCTGGCTGGGAGCGGCATCCTGATCCCCTTCCGCATCCAAATGTGCTGGAGATATCGGCATGGCACTCTTAAAGGTTGGCAAGGAAAACAGCGCAGACATCGAGCTCTACTACGAGGACCGGGGAACGGGCGCGCCCATTGTCCTGGTGCACGGATGGCCGCTCAACGGCGGGTCGTGGGAACGGCAATCGGCAGCGCTGCTGGCCGCTGGCTATCGCGTCATCACCTACGATCGCCGTGGTTTCGGCAGAAGCTCCGCCCCCAGTGACGGCTACGACTACGACACGCTGGCGTCCGACACCTACAAGCTCATCGAGGCCCTGGATCTAAATAACGCAGCACTCGTCGGCTTCTCCATGGGCGGCGGCGAGGTGGCGCGCTACCTTGGCCGGTTCAACGAGGGACGCGTGACCAAGGCTGGCTTCATCAGTGCGGTTACTCCCGCCTTGCGCAAGGATGGTGCGAATCCGGAGGGCGTTGATCCGTCAGTCTTCGACAACATCAAGGAGCAGATCGAAAAAGACCGTTACGCGTTTCTTCAAAGCTTTATGAAGATGTTCTACAACGACAAAATGCTCTCGCACACCGTCTCCGACGCTAAGCTGCAGGCCGATTTCACCATCGCCGCGCAGTCGAATTACGGTGCCATGCTGTTCTGTGTCGACGCCTGGCTTGAGGACTTTCGCGAAGACGTGAAAGCCATCAAAATTCCTACTCTCGTGATCCACGGGGACGGCGATCAGGTGGTTCCCCTGGAGAACAGCGGCGCACGCATGCCGGAGCTGATTCCTTCGGCGAAGTTGCACGTCGTCGAAGGTGGGCCGCATGGCCTGATCTGGACACATGCCACAGAGGTCAACACCGCTCTGCTCAGCTTTCTGCGCAGCTAACGTTCCCTATAGCGAACGAGTACGAGAGGCCCGGGGTCCGGGCCTCTCTTTTTTGCGTCTCCGACTACGAGAAGATCATGGTTGGCGCAATCTTGACGATCAGGTAGAGCACCCAGCAGATGCCCACCGCGGCAAAGGCTTTGCCGAGGCTGATCCGCGCCACGATCGACGTTCCGATCGCCTGCAGGCAGAAGACCCACAGCGAAAACAGATCGAAGAAGCCGAGGAACGCCACCAGCACCGGCGAGCTGCCTGCCCCCATGTAGTAGCCCGGGTTGGTGCCGATCGGGTTCGCGATGCGAAATGTCTCGACGTTCACGCCTGCCGTCAGCAGAGCCGAGATCAGGATCGACGAAACCACCAGCGGCAGAATGGAGTACCAGTACACCGCCAGCATGCCCTTGTACGTGGCACGGCCACCGAAACCGAAGTTCGCGGCCATCAGGAACAGGCCGGAAGCGACGAAGCTCGCGACGATCAGGAGGACCGGGCTGCTGTAGATCTGCCCGTTCAGGTTCTTTGACATCGCCGTGCGGATCTTCTGCGCGTCCTCCGGCTTGGCATTGCTGATCTGGTCCTGAATGGCGGGCAGCGTCGCGATGACGTTGTCCGTGATGCGCTCCAGCCCGACCTTCCGCACCATCACATTCGCGGTCACGGCTGAGACGATCACCAGCAGAACGCACGGTAGCCACCAGCTCGCGCTACGCAGGATGTCGGTAAACGTTTGTGAGGGGGCCACAAAGGTATCAACGACGCGGGCGACCTGCGAGAGCGGTCGGCTCTCCGGCACGGATGCCAGTTCGGGCATAAACGAACTCCTCACGACTGCACTGATGATTTGCTGGTCAGTGTATACGCGAGGAGCGCTTGCCCGGTTCACTTTCTGGGGATCAGTCCTCGGTCGCGGTACCCAGCGCTACCAGCAACTGCACCGCGAACGAAAGCCCGCGCTTGCCGGCCGGTGAGGTCGCTTGCCGCAGAATGCGGAAGAGACTTGGCGTTTCGCCGTCCACCTTGGGAGCCTGCATGCCCTGATCCATGGCCTTCGCCAGACGGTGCAGCATCTCCGGATCAAAGGCCGCGGCGATGCGACCCAGGGCAATCAAATTGCGGATCCCGTTAATGGACTCCGGCAGCACCAAGGCCTCGGCCAGTTTGCCGGCGATGACGTCGCGGCCGCCGATCAGGCCTTGCAGCAGATCGAGGATGCCCTGGTCGTGCGCGGTCTGCAGCACGTCCCATGCAACCAGCAGCGCCTCGGCGTGCTCACGCGGAGCCGCCTCGACCTTGCGCATCAGCTCCACATGAGGATCAACGGGCTGCGGTGTGAATGTGATCGGGTGTGCCATGTGCGTTCCTCTTCCCTGCGACGGGGTGCGAGACAGCGCTCGCTAACCCTGGACTAAGACGGCGTAACGGACTTGATCTGTACCAGCTTGTCCTGAGGCCGTGAGCCTGGCACCCAGTAGTCGGGACGATTCCACTTCTTTTGCACTTCCACGCCGTCGGTCGGATGACGGGTGCCAAAGCGGAAGTTCCTGCGCGGCAACGGGGACGCACCCTTTTCTCCGAGAACCGTCATCTTCACGGACACCTCTTTGTACGCCGGCGTATGCGTGGCACGGTCCACATGCATGCTGGTCAGGTGGTTGACGGCTTCCTGCGTCGAGATCATCGGCAGGTACATCTGCTTGCCCTCAACGCGCGCCGTGACCAGCACCTGAAGCCGCAACTGACCGTACTTGTTTTCGATCTTCACGTACTGCCCGGATTCCAGCTTGCGCTCGGCCGCCAACTCGGGTGAGACCTCGAGGAAGATGTTGGGCGTGATCTCCTTGATGCCCGGAACACGGTAGCTCATGTTGCCTTGTTCGAAGTGCTCAAGCAAACGGCCGTTGTTCAGATGCAGATCATAAAGCTCATCCGTCGACTCACTCGGCGGCACATACTCAAGTGGAAAGAAGTTGGCCCTGCCGTCGGGGAACGGAAACTCCCGCGTGTACAACAGCGGCTCGTCGGTTCCATCGGGCGCTACCGGCCAGCAAAGGGTCTTATAACCTTCCAGACGCTCGTAGGTTACGCCTGCAAAGATCGGCGTGAGCCCTGCACATTCAGCCATCACCTCGGAAGGATGCGTGTAATCCCAACCGCCCGCGCCGCCCATCGCCTTCGCAATCATCTGGATGATGTGCCAGTCCGGCTTGGAGTCGGCCAGTGGATCGAGCGCCTTGTATATCCGTTGAATGCGACGTTCGGTGTTGACAAAGGTGCCCTCCTTCTCAAGCGTTGGCGACGCCGGTAAGACAAGGTCGGCGTACCTGCAGGTTTCGGAGAAGAAGATGTCCTGCACCACGAGAAAGTCCAGGCTGGACAGTGCCAGGCCCACGTCTTCTGCGTTCGCGTCCGACGTGATGGTGTCTTCACCCTTGATGTACATCGACTTCAGTTTGCCTTCGTGCACCGCGGCAATCATTTCCCGGTTGTCGAGGCCCGTGGTGATCGGCAGCGTGACACCCCACGCCGCTTCAAACTTGGCGCGCACGGCCGCGTCATCCATCTTTTGGTAGCCCACGGTGGTATCGGGCAGGGAGCCGAAGTCGCTCGCGCCCTGCACGTTGTTGTGTCCGCGCAGTGGGTAGGCGCCGGTGCCCTGACGCTTAAAATTGCCGGTGGCGAGCAGCAGGTTACACGCTGCCGTGGAAGTATCCGAACCGCCGCAGTGCTGCGTAACGCCCATCGCCCACAGGATGCAGACGCCGTTTTTGGCCGCGGCAATCTCGTCCGCGACCTGCTTCAACACAGCGACGGAGATGCCGGTTACCTGCTCGGCGTGCTCCAGCGTGTAAGGCTCCAGCGAGGCCTTGAACTCGGCCTCCTTGTTGACCCACTGCTCAATGAACTTCTGATCGTGGCGACCCGTGTCGATCAGGTGCTTGGTCACGGCCATCAGCCATACTTCATCGGTGGAGGGGTTCGGGCGCAGGAAGATGTCCGCGCGCTCTGCCATCTCATGCTTGCGGATGTCAGCAACGATCAACCGCTGCCCACGTAGCTTGTGCGAACGCTTTACGCGCGTCGCCAATACCGGATGACTCTCGGATGTGTTGGACCCAACGATGATCACAAGATCCGCAAGTTCGATGTCCTGGATGGTGCCGGAATCACCACCGTAGCCGACGGTGCGGCTCAGTCCCTTGGAAGCCGGCGTCTGGCAGTAGCGGCTGCAGTTATCGATGTTGTTGGTGCCGATCACCGCGCGCGCCAGCTTCTGCATCATGTAGCTCTCCTCGTTGGTGCACTTGGAGGAGGCAATGAAAGCCAGCGCGTCGGGCCCATGCTCGTTCTTGATCTTCGTGAAGTTGTGACGAACGATCTCGATCGCCTCGTCCCATTCGATCTCAACAAACGTCTCACCCTGACGCTTCAGCGGCTTGCGCAAACGCTCGTCGGAGTTGTTGTAATCCCAACCGAACTTGCCTTTCACGCAGGTGGAGATGCCGTTCGCAGGCCCATGCATGGGCTCCACCTTGAGGATGTGGCGATCGCGCGTCCAGATATCGAAGGAGCAGCCCACACCGCAGTAGGTGCACACCGTCTTGGTACGCTTTACACGCTGGTGACGCATCTCGGCTTCCATCTCCGAGAGCGCCAGGATCGACGGATAGCCCGTGGACGGCTCAATGCCTTTCACGGCATCGATCATGTTGTCGAGCACCGCCGGCGGCAACGACGTGAGATAGCCCGTGTGGCCGACCGCGCCCTTCTCCATCAGCGCATTGCACGGGCATACTGTGACGCATTGGCCGCAGCTGACGCAGCTGGAGCCTTCGATCTTCTCGCCGCCATCCCACATCACCCGCGGCATTTCGCGCTCCCATGAGATGGTCAGCGTTTCGTTCACCTGCACGTTCTGGCAGGCCTCCACGCAGCGCCCACACAGGATGCACTGGCTGGGGTCATAGCGGTAGAACGGATTGGAGTGGTCCTGCTCGTAGCCTTTTTTGCGAAACTCGCGCACCTGGTGCTGCACATCGAGTTCAGCCGTCGCATTGTGCACGGTGCAGTTGCCGTTGTTGTTGTCGCAGACCGTGCAGTAGAGATTGTGGTTCTCCAGGATGCGATCGAACGCCTCGCGCTTGGCTACATCGGCACGATCGTTGGCGGTCAGCACCTGCTGCCCAGGTTCGACGTACACGCTGCAGGAGCGCACCAGGGTGCCATTCAGCTCCACCATGCAGGTGTCGCAGCTACCGATGGCTCCCATCTGCGGCATGTAGCAGACCTGCGGAATTCCGGTGATGCCCTCGATGGACGCCTTGCGGTTGATCGCGGAGATCAGCGGCTCGCCTATCTCCGCTGCGATCTTCATGCCGTCGATCTCGACAGTGGTATCCGGCACAAAGGCAACCGGGGTGTTCATCAACGGCTTCGCGGCAAAGGTAGAGCGATCCATCACACGAGAATAGATGCCGAATGCGAGATGCCAGGCGAGCGCGGGATGAATACCGCACATGGGCCGCGCCAACATCCACCCTATTGCGCTTTCGCGGCCCTGGCTTCCACGGGCAGGTTCACACTGCTCAGCTCACCCTGCAAGATCAGCGGCATCTCGCCAGGGGCATACTGCCGCAGGACAATCTCCTTGCGGTTCTGATGAAACGGATCGTCCTCCGCAGAGCCCGTTTGCTCGAAACGGACCTCCTTGGCATCTTTGGCGACCAGCTTGTATTCACCTTCCAGGATGAAGGGAAAGGTATAGCTTCGTGTATCCGCGTCCACGTTCGCGGATGCGACCTCCGTTCCATCGTCGGCGTAGACCAGCGTCACATGGCCGCCGTTCAAAGCCTGCCCGGTGCCCTTGTCCACTACAGCCCCGCTCAGCGAGTGCAGCTTGGAGGTAGGAATCGTGATGTCCTGCGCGTCGAGCTGCTGATTGTCCGTCAGGGTGGAGATCTTGGCCTGCGATTCGCGAACCGTGTCCCCGACATAGACCGGCAGGTTGTAGCCAAAAGTCACCCACATCGAGGTGTTGTCGGAGAGCAACGAGCTCTGGTGCCGCTCCTCGATGTTCAGCGTCACCTTCGCTTTGTAATCGCCAGGTGGCAGCCCGCCAATCTCCCATCGGCCATCACCGTCCGTGTTTCCGTTCGCGTCCATGCCGCGCGGCTCCGCCCACTTGCCGTCCGAGCCACGGCGAATGATCGACACCGACGCATTGGGGAACGGGGTGCCGTCATCGAAGCGGACCACACCACCGAGGCTCGCGCCACGCCCCAGCACGACGTTGACCGTGGCAGTCGCATTCGGCCGCACGCTGATCACCGGCAGGGTAGCCGTCATGCGCTGGGCGACCTCCGTTGCCGGGTGCTGCAGTTCCGCCAGCGTGAACTGTGAGAACGGCGAGAGAAAGCCCGGGTCCTTGGTGACGATGTAGTAGGTGCCGGGCGCGACACGATTGATCAGGAAGCTGCCGTCAAGGCCGGTGCGGTAGACGGTGAAGTTCGCGGGCTGCATCTTCCCCGGGGTGGGTTCCGCGTCGGTCTTGATCTCGATGGGCTGCAGCGCCACCTGGATCAGCCGCGCCGGCGCGTTGGAGCCCGCGATGTACACGTGACCGCTCACCGTGCCGAAGCTGGCGGCTGCGCGCTCCGGCTCCACCCGGGCCGGCTTGCTCTGCGCCTGCGCCACCGCGCAGGCACACAAAGAAGACAGAGATATCAACGCAACGGCACGAAAACGACGGCACGAACACAGCATGAACGCGCTCCAGTGGATTGTTTACACGAAACTGTACTTTGGACGGCGGCCTGCGGCAAAGGCAATCGTGACGCTCCACACAATGCGACGGTTCCTGGGCGCCTAACACCCCGGTGCAGTTGGCGTCACCGCCCGCGAACGGGCATCATGATAGCTGCGCGTTTTTTGGCGCGACCGCTTTCCCAACCCGCCGAACCAAGTTTCTCAGTCGCCGAACCAAGTCTCCTCAACCGCCGCACCAACTTTTCCTACCGCCGCACCAACTTTTCCTACCGCCGCACCCAGGAGCTCGACCCAGGAGCTCGACCCAGGAGTCGCATGCAAGCCGCTGCCGCCCATCAGCCTCATCCAGACGCGCAGCGATCCATGCCGCTTCCCGCCGTTCTTCTGCTGGCCGCCGCTGCGCTCTGGACCTGCCTCTGGTTCGTCCACACGCTTGGCTATTGGGAAGATGACGCCTACATTCATCTGGAGTTCGCCCGTTCCCTGGCACGTGGACAGGGTTTCCGCTTCAACGGCCATGTCGTCTACGGCGATACCTCACCGCTCTGGGTTTGGCTGCTGGACGCCTTTCACCTCCTGATTCCGGGCTGGATGGCCGCCGGTAAGACGCTCTCTGCTGCCGCAGCCGTGGCGGCCCTGACCGGCGCCTTCCTGTTTGCACGAAGCCTGCTGCGCAGCCTTGGCGCGGCGGCAGCAAACACCTTTGCCGCGGCGATGGTGCTGGTGCTGGTGGTCAACCCGTACTTCGGCTACTGGGCCTTTTCGGGCATGGAGGCGCTCGCCGCGGCGGGCCTGGTGTGCTGGGGTCTGCTCGCCGTAAGTGACGGACGATTGCAGCAGCCGATCACTCCCCGACGCTTCCTGTTCGCCTGTGCCTGCGCCGGCATGGCCCCGCTGCTTCGCCCGGAGATGGCCTTCTTTACCGTGCTGCTGGGCCTGGTGTTGCTGGTGCGCTGGATCAACCTCCCGGCACCCACCGCATCGAAGCTCGCCCTGTTCTTCGGCGGCTTCGCCCTGGTCGCCGGGCCCGGGATCATCTGGGCGGTCTATGCCCTGCGCACCTTTGGCAGCATCCTGCCCAACACCAACGCCGCCAAGCGCGCGCCGCCCGGCCAGGCCGTGCTTCCCCACCTGCTCGGGATCTATGCGCTCGGCTTTCCGTTGGTCGTGCTCGGCACCCTGTTGCTGGTCGTCTGGTTGGCTGCCGCGCTGCGTGGGAAACACACGGTGCCCGCGACCGCTGTGGGCACATCGCTGAACGTTGGCGGCTGGCTGCTGTTCGTGTGGACTGCGTTGAACTGCGTCTTCTACGTCACAAACCACACCTACGTGCAGACACGCTACATCTTTGTGACGGCGCCGGTGCTCACGATTGCATTGCTGGCGATCGCGCGCAAACAGTGGCCGCGCGTGTACCTTGCGGGAGCCGCCTTCGGCGTCCTCTTCGGCGTGGCCGTCAGTCTGCTCGTCACGTGGCCGCTGGTGCGCAACAAGGTCGGCGTCGATCGCGACTACGCCAGCCTCGCAGCCTTTCTGCGCACCCTGCCCGCCGACGCCGCCGTGGCACACTACTCCATCGGCGAGGCGGCCTTCCTCTCCGAGCATCCGCTGATCGACCTCGGCGGCATCACACGGCCGGGCATCATCCCGTTCCTGTTCGACCCCACCCCCGTCCGCCGAGTGTGGTGGGCGCATGAGCAGGGCGCCCGCTACGCGGTGCTCGAAGGTTCGCCCGAGCCCGGCAGCACGCTGGTGTGGTCCAGAAAGATTCCCAGCACGGGCTGGTACCTCAACCCACGTCGCTATGCTGCGACCGATACCTTGAACGTGTGGAAGCTGCCACCCTCGCCCACCCTGCCGCTTCCACCCGATATGCCGGTCTCCGATGCGCCCGGGCTCTTTCACTAAAATTCGCGCAGCCGGGGTTGACTGACTTCGCCTACCCTTTGCGTCGCTTACGGCTCTTCGCCTTGCCGGCAGGCTTTTGCTTGCGCTTCGCTTCCGCGCGGGCCTTCTTGGCATCCGTCTTCCCGGCGCGCAGGGAGCCTGTTCCCGGTTTGGCCTTCGGCTCCGTGCCCGGCAGCAGGGCGAATTGCAAACGCCGTTGTTGCCGGTCGATACGGTCGAGAATGACCTCCACGCGATCGCCTGCGCGAAAGCAGTGTTCTGTGCGCATGCCGCAGATGGCGCGGTCGGCATCGCGGAACAGGTACTGATCGCCGTTCAACGACCCAAGGGGCACCAGGCCCTCGATGAACAGCTCGTCGAGCTCCACAAAGAAGCCGTACTTCGTGACCGAGAGGATGATGGCATGGAAGTCATCGCCGATTCGGTCGGCCATGAACTTCATCTTCTTCCACTCAATCAACTCACGCTCGGCCTCGGGGGCACGCCTTTCCGCCTGCGAGCTCTCCCCCGAAATAC
>CAXTFS010000037.1:11776-16509 GCA_964243395.1 uncultured Acidobacteriaceae bacterium
GTTAGCTCCTCTGCCGAGATCGGCTCCGCGCGGCTCGTTGCGGCGACTCCCTCCAACTCGCCCCCAGCGTCTGCCGCCTCCGCGAGCCCATCCGCGTCGCCCCGATCCTGCCGGGTCGTTACAAGCACGTTGTCGTCGCCGGAACTCCAGCCAACCCGGCCGGCACGCCCCTCCCGCACCGGGCGCCGCAGGGGCGCGATTGGCGCGGGCAGGAACGTGCGCTCTGCAGAGGGTGCCTCGCCCGCACCTGCTGCATGCCTGCCCTGCGAGCGTGCCAGCTCGGTAGCCCAGGGCTGCCGGTCCGTCGAGGTGATGGCGCCCCCCTGCGGATCCGCGCCGCGCCGCAGCATCGCCCGCAGCAGCCGGTGGACAATCAGGTCCGGGTAGCGCCGGATGGGCGACGTGAAGTGGGTGTAGCAGGGGCTGGCCAGCGCGAAGTGCCCCTCGTTCTTCTCCGCATACCTGGCCTGCTTCAGCGATCGCAGCATCAGGTACGCCAGGATGCGCTCCTCGGGCTTGCCGGCGATGCGGCGCACCAGACGCTGATACATCTGCGGCGTCACCGGAACGCGTTCAGGGATCTCGTGCGCGTGTGCGGAGCGGCTGTCGCGCCCCTGGGCGGAGCGCCGCTGCGTCTCTCGCCGGTCACTCTTCATCGTCACCCGCCGCACTGGCAGCGTGCCGATGCCGAGGGTCTGTCCAAAGGCGGCAGCGGTCTCCTCAAAGTCCACAATGCGCTTGGGATCCGGCATCTCGTGGATGCGATAAATCGACGGGATGTCCTGCGATTCCAGCCACGTCGCCACACACTCGTTGGCGCTCAGCATGAACTCTTCAATCAATCGGTGCGACCAGCCGCGCTCCGATCGCACGATGGCCTTCATGTTGCCGTCCGGATCGAACTGCACCACCGGCTCGGGTAAATCGAAGTCAATGGACCCGCGACGCACGCGCTTCCGGTTCAGCCGCAGCGCAAGCTCCAGCATGCGATCGACAGACTCCACCAGCTCGGGCTGCTCCAGCCCTACGCGCTCGCGCTCAAGCTGGTCTTCGGGCGTAGGTTCTGGCGTGAATACTGCGGACGAGTTCCAACCGGCTGCTCCGGGCGACGCGTTGAGGCAATGCTGCACGCTCGTGTAGGTCATACGGCGGGCACTGCGGATGATGCCCTCGCCCACGCGGTAGCTCACAATCTCGCCGCGTTCGTCGATCTGCATCACGCAGCTCAGCACTAGGCGATCGGCGTTCGGCAGCAGCGAGCACATGCCGCTTGAAAGCGCGTGCGGCAACATTGGCACAGCCCGGTCCGGGAAGTACACGCTGGTCCCGCGCACCCGCGCCTCCGTGTCGAGAGCCGACCCCGGCTGCACATACCAGCCAACATCCGCGATGTGCACCTGCAGCTCCGTGTGGCCGTTCGCGAGCGCCCGCACCAGCACCGCATCGTCAAAGTCGCGCGCCGTCTCGCCGTCGATGGTCACCGCCGCGAAGCTCCGGAAGTCTTCCCGCTGTGCCACTTCAGCTGGTGCCAAGGAAGCCACGGTCTCCCGCGCCCGTTCGTCGGCCTCCGCGAGCACGTGCGCCGGAAATGTGTGCGGGATCCCGTGCTTGCGGATGATGATCTCGACGTCGACCCCAAACGCGTCCGGTGGACCCAATACCTCGAGCAAACGGCCCTGCGCCGGCCGACCCGGCTGAGGGAACGTGGTGATCTCGACCTCAACCGCAAGCCCCTCCAAAGGCCACCGGGCGTCCGCCGGGGCTCCCGGAACCGCGGTCGCGGCGTCTTCGTCTTCCGCCTGCCACTCGTCCTCCGGGGCTTGCGCCTCCGTCACGGAGGGACGGGGGATCGGCTGTCCGGCGCGCGTCCGCAGCGCCTCGTCGCCCAGCATCCGGTGCGGCGACGCCTGACTTACGGGCACGATCTCTGCACCGGCGGGGATCTCAATAGGTCCGCCCAGGCGCTCGTCCCACGGCTGAACGTAATTGCCGCGCGGCCCCGCAGGCCCAAAGGCGTCCCGCACTCCGCGGCGTCCATGCCCGCGAGCGTAATGGAAGACCCCCACCACGGTTTGGTTCCGGCGGGTCAGCACCCGCGCGATGCGGCCGGAGCGCCGTCCATCCCGCCCCGAAGCGTCCTCATCCACCAGCACAAGGTCGCCGTGCATCGCGCCGTGCAGGGCGTTGGGAGGAATAAAGATGTCCTCTTTCGCAACCGCAGTCGCTACCTGGCGCGTCCCCGTCCCGCGCGCTGCCGGGTCCGGCCGCACAAAGCCAAAACCGTCGCGGTGCAGCTCCAGGCGACCACTGGTCAGCCGGTCTCGGCCGGAGCGATCCGTCGTGGAAGCCTGCGATGTAGTTGAGCTGCGTCCGTTGGACGTCGCTGCCGCTACGTGGCGAGAGCTTCGGGCGTCTGCCGGCGATCCCGGGATTGCCCAGAGGTCTTCTTCCACCTTACGCAGCTCGCCGCGCGCCACCATGCGGGTGATCTGCTCCAGCAGCAGGCGACGCTCGCGACCGCCGCCCAGGCCCAACTCGCGTACCAGCTGCTTGTATCCGGCTTTACTGCCTGAAGATCGCGCAATCCGCCCCAGAAGATCCCGGTCAGAGTGCGGATAAGGAGAACGCGCCATGCCCCTTGAGCATACGGCAGAGTGGCAGTCAGGCAGCTCGACCCTCACCCTGGCTTGGTTACCTTAGTAATCGAGGCGGTGGATTAACTAGCTATGTGCCGCTTAGCGCTAGAGTTCCTGTGGTCTCCAGACTACGTTAGCGGTGGCTGGCAAGTCCAGTGCACCTTTGATGCAAAAGCTACAACTTTAGGAGCCCCTCCCATGAAGAGCACCCTTGTTCGTCTTTCTGTCCTTGCCCTCGCTTTCGCCGGTTTCTCCGCCTCCACGCTGTCAAGCTTTGCCTCGCGCAAGCCGGTCGTTCAACACGTTGTTGTCGCTGGTACCACCTCCGCTCCCGTCTGCTGGCCTGGCCACGGCGTCTGCGGCATGGACTAGGATCCTCCCGAATCTCCATCCGAACGACTCGTTCGGTCCCGATTTTGTCAGTTCACCCGGTTCTTGATTCAGGAGCTTCCCATGAAGAGCATCACTGTTCGTCTTTCTGTCCTTGCCCTCGCCTTCGCCGGTCTGTCCGCTTCGACCGTCCCCAGCTTCGCCTCCAAGCCGGTTGTGAAGCCCGTTGTCGTCGCCGGCACCACCTCCGCTCCCGTGTGCTGGCCAGGCCACGGTGTTTGCGGCATGGATTAACCAAAAGTTGTACTTGTGCCGGCCGTTCCTCGCGGTTACGCTGTTCATGCGAGGAACGGCCCTATGAGCGCCAAGGAGCTTTTGCAGATCTCCTACTTCTGTCAAGGTGTTCTCTGCCTTGGCGTACTGTTGACCATGATTCTTCGGCGTGTCACGCGAGTTTTCCCGCAACTGGGACTCCTGCTGGCAGTCGAGCTGGCCACGGTCGTAATATCCGTCGTTCTTCTGTTCCACCGCAGCGCCACCCACCTCGACGTCCTTTCCGCCTATCGCGTGTATTTCGACTCCTACTGGGTAAGTAGCTTGCTGGAGTTTGGCTTGCAGGTAGCAGTCACCTACTCCGTTTTCGCGGAGGCCATGCGGCCGCTCTCAGGTCTCCACAGCGCCGGTAAGGTCGTGTTTCGGTGGGTAGGGGTGGTGTCCTGCCTCGTGGTCTTCGGCCTGGTCGCCAGTCCGAATCTGTTCGCCAGCAAGGAAGCGTTCGCTGATGTTGTCGGGCGTTTACAGCAGGGTGCAGGTGTCCTTACCTTGTGCCTCCTCGTATTTGTTTGCTTTGCGGTGAGGCCGCTCGGTCTCACCTTTCGCAGCCATATCTTCGGTGTGAGCCTTGGCCTCGGCGTCATGGCCGCTGTCGGCCTCGTGCAGGCAGCATGGCTGAACACCAACTCCGGCCATTCCGTCTACTCTCCGATTTATCTCACGTCTGGAATTGGCACCTGTGTCGCGCTTTGCGTGTGGGGCTTCTACTTCGCAATGCCGGAGCCTGAACGTCGCATGATTCTGCTCCCCACGACCTCGCCGTTCTTCTTCTGGAACCGTATCTCCGAGATCCTCGGAGATGCTCCCGGCCAGGTGGCCATCGCGGGCTTCAAGCCCGATATGCTGGCGCCGGCAGAGATCGAGATGCTTACCGCGGCTACCTCGCGTGAGGCCGCCGCCGCGAATAGTCGCCCTGACGTTCGTTCCAGAACCTCGGCCGTGCCAGCCCACGCCGGTGGCTCTGGCTTGCCGGTCCGTTCCGAGCTGCCCCGCCGTCCCCGCCCCGCGCTCGCACTGTCCCGCTGATTTTGTTCGCTGCATGGAGCCGGTAACGCACGTCCTCACCGGCGCCTGCCTCGCCCGGGCAGGTCTGAATCGTCGCGCCGCCTATGCCACGATGGCGATGGCGATCGCCGCCGAGCTTCCGGACATCGACACAGTGTGGAGTTTGCGCGGCCCCGTAGAGGGGTTTCAGCATCATCGCGGCATTACGCATACGTTTCTGGGCATCCCCTTCGAAGCCGCGCTGGTGGTGTTTTGCTTTTATGTCTGGCATCAGTGGCGCAAACGTCGGCAGCGGTTTCTCTTGACTGCTCCGTCGGGAAGAACTGCTGGAGGTCTAAGGACAGCGCCGGTCCGTTGGGGCATGCTGTACGGCCTCGTCCTTCTTGCGCTTCTCAGCCACATTCTGCTCGACTTCACGAACAACTACGG
>CAXTFS010000038.1:0-15308 GCA_964243395.1 uncultured Acidobacteriaceae bacterium
GGCGCACGAGCTCCGCCCCGGCATAGCCGCTGACACCTGCAACCGCGACGCGCAGCTCTCCATTGCGCTTAGCCAATGTAGGTCTCCAGACGCGTGCGCAGCAGCTTGGCCGTGCCCTCGTCGGGGCAGACGATCAGCACGGCATTATCGCCGGCGATGGTGCCCACCACCTCCGGCCACTCCTCGTCGTCGACCCCGGCCGCCACGGGCTGCGCGGCACCCTTCACGGTCACCAGCACCAGCAGGTTCTGCGCCTGGCGGACCTCAAGACCGAAGCTCACCAACATTTCGGCGATGGCGGGTAGCGCATCGTCGTCTTCATCCAGCGCGGCGTCGTCCGGCAGCGCATACCCTTCCGGACCCTTTAGCAGCTTCAGCTCACGGATGTCGCGGGAGAGGGTCGCCTGTGTGACATGGAAACCCTTGATGGCCAGCTTGCGGCGCAACTCATCCTGACTGCCGATAGGGGTGGACGCCAGGAGTTCGCGGATGGCACTTTGCCGTTGGGTCTTCACCGTTCGCGAACCTCCTTTCACGCAAGCAAACAGCGTGACGCCACGGCGCCACGCTGTGCATAAGAATTCACTGATTCATGTATAAATATACAAGCAAGCAATGTCAAGTCGACGGCCGGCACTGCGAAATTTGTGCTCAGTGCCTGCTGCAAAACGCCGTTAACTTGCCGGTTGTGTCGACGTATAGTTACCTATGGACAAGTTTTCCTCATCTGCCAGGATTGGCTCGTGTGAGCCCGCCGGTGTGGCGAATCCGCGTCACGGTGCCCGGCCGTCTCAAGCGAACGCTCCAGAAGATTTGCTGGATCCGCGCTTCGAGCATGACTCCTGCGGTGTGGGATTTGTGGCCTCGACGAGCCGGGCAGGCCAGGCGATCGTTCATCCCATCCTGCAGCATGCCCTGACGGCGCTGGCACGTCTGGCGCACCGTGGCGCAGTGGCGGCGGACGGCGCTTCAAGCGATGGCGTAGGCATCATGACCGGGGTTCCGCGAGTCCTTCTGCTCGACGCGACCGGTATGTCTCTGCGCGACGACGAGCCTCTCGGCGTGGGCATGCTGTTTGCCCCGGCGGATGATGCGGAGATGCCGGCCGCAATCGAGAACGCGCTGGGGGCCCACCGGCTTCGCGCCTTTGCCTGGCGCGATGTGCCGGTACGTACCGAGGTGCTGGGCGAGATGGCTCGCAGCACGATGCCGCGCATCCGGCAGGTGCTCGTACGGGACGACGCAGCGGAGCCCGCTTCGATGGAGCGGCGCCTGTATCTTGCGCGCAAGAGCTTTGAGCGGGCGGTCGCTCGCGGCGAGGCGAAGGGGTATGTCTGCTCCCTTTCCACGCAGACGCTGGTGTACAAGGCGATGTGTCTGGGACGGCTGTTGCCGGACTTTTACCCCGATCTGCAATCCGGTGCGTACCGGACCAGCTTTGCAATCTTTCACCAGCGCTACGCGACCAACACGCTGCCGGCGTGGAAGCGTGCGCAGCCCGGCCGCACGCTGGCGCACAACGGTGAGATCAATACCGTGTGGGGTAATCGAGCACGGATGGACGCACGCGACAGCACCCTGCCCGACGAATGCAAGCCGATCGTCAGCAAGGATGGCACCGACTCCACCAGCCTGGATGAGACCACCGAGCTGCTCTCACACAACGGCCGCTCGCTCGCCGAAGCCATACGCATGCTGCTACCACCGGCGTTCACCGAGCGCGAGTCGCCGTTTCTGCGCTACACCGCCGACTGCGCCGAGCCGTGGGATGGGCCGGCCGCGATCTCGTTTTCTGATGGCAGCATCGTCGGTGCGGCGCTTGACCGCAACGGCCTGCGCCCATGCCGCTACGCGATAACGGACGATGGGCTGGTGGTGGCCGGGTCCGAGGCCGGCTTGGTAGACCTCGATCCCGAGCGTGTGGTGGAGAGCGGTCGCCTGGGGCCAGGGCAGATGCTGGTCGTGGATCTCGAGGCCGGCGTTGTGCTGCATAACGAGCAGCTTCTGGATCGTTTCGATGCGGACGCCACCTATGCAACGCTGCTGGAGAACACGCCGTTGCAGCCGTTGCCGGCGCCCGCTTCCACGACCGATCTTCCCGCACTGCAACGCGGCTTTGGCTACACCAAGGAAGATCTGAAGATGATCCTTCAGCCGATGGCCACCAGCGGCAAGGATGCTGTGTGGTCCATGGGCGACGACACCCCCCTGGCGTTTCTGGCGCGGTCCCCAAGGCCGATTTATCACTTCTTTCGCCAGCGTTTCGCGCAGGTCACCAACCCGGCCATCGATCCGTTGCGCGAGGCGGTGGTGATCTCGCTGCACACCCGGCTTGGACCCTGGCCGCACCTGCTTGAAACGCATGCGCCGCTGCCCGGAATCTCGCTGCCGTCGCCGTTCCTTTCACTTGGCCATGTGGCGGCACTGCGCGCGGGCCAGTACCCGCATGCGGACGCTCTGCAACTGGTCGAGATCTCGTGCCTGTTCCGGCCGGAGCAGACGCTGGAGAGGGCTGTCGATGCCCTTTGTGCCGAAGCGATCGCGCGCGTGCGCAGCGGTGCCGACCTTCTGCTCATGACCGATCGTGGCGCGGGCGCGGAGGCCCTGCCGATCCCCATGGCGATGGCCGTCGGCGCGGTGAACCAGGCGTTGACGGTGGCCGGTCTGCGCACCGGTTGCGGTCTGGCCGTCGAGGCAGGGGACTGCCGCGATCTGCACCACGCCGCCGTGCTGATCGGCTACGGCGCGGGTGCGGTCTGCCCGTGGCTCGTGCTGGAGACCGCGCGGGCCCAGCAGGCAGAGGGGGTCGACGGTGAGGCGTTCACGCTGAAGGCGCTTGAGGCCGGGCTGGCCAAGGTTATGTCGAAGATGGGCATCTCGGTGGTGGACAGCTACCGCAGTGCGCACCTGTTCGACATCCTGGGCCTGCATGCGGGCGTGGTGGAGAAGTGCTTCACGGGCACGCCGGCGCCGTTGTCCGGCGTAGGTTTCGCGGAGTTGGACCGCCGTCTGCGCCTGGGCTGGGCTGCCGGTAATCCAGAGGCGGTCACCGATCTGCCCGACCCGGGCTGGGTACGTTTTCGCAAGTCTGAAGACTCCGAACCGCACCAATGGCAACCGCCCGCAGTGAAGGCACTGCAGACCGCCGTAGGCAGTGCGCGCAACGTGCCCGCGGGCACCGCAACGGCAGCGCAGTTCACCATCTTCTCGCGTGATGCAGACGGCAAGGAACCAGGGCGGCTGCGGGATCTACTGGAGATCCAACCAGCCGGGCCCGAGTTGTCCCTCGAGGACGTCGAAGCCCCGGAAAGCCTGTGTACGCGTTTTGCGTCGAGTGCCATGTCGCTCGGTTCGCTGAGCCCGGAAGCCCATACCACGGTCACCATTGCGATGAACATGCTTGGCGCGCGCTCCAACACTGGCGAAGGGGGAGAAGACCCGGCAGTGTACCGCCCGGCGGCCGTGGCAGACCTCGTTCCATCGAAGGACGGTGGAAGCGCCATGGCGCAGTCTGCTAACGAGCCAGGCGGTGTTGCTGTGGCAGAGTTGGTCTCCGCACCCGCGGTGCATGTCTCGCAGAACAACAAGATCAAACAGGTAGCGTCAGGGCGTTTCGGGGTCACGGCCGAGTACCTCGCCCATGCAGAAGAGATCGAGATCAAAGTAGCGCAGGGCGCAAAGCCTGGCGAGGGCGGACAGCTGCCCGGCCACAAGGTCTCCGGCCTGATTGCGCGTCTGCGCCACGCACAGCCCGGGGTGTCGCTCATCTCGCCGCCGCCGCATCACGACATCTACTCGATCGAAGATCTGGCGCAGCTGATCTATGACCTCAAGCGCGTCAACCCTCGCGCCGCCATTGGGGTAAAGCTCGTGTCCAGCTTTGGCGTGGGCACCGTGGCTGCTGGGGTGGCCAAGGCCTATGCGGATTACGTTGTGATCGCCGGCAACACCGGAGGCACAGGCGCCGCGGCACTTTCCAGCATCAAGTACGCTGGTTCGCCATGGGAACTTGGCGTCGCCGAGGCGCAGCAGGCCCTGCGATCCACCGGGATGCGGGGCCGCGTTCGCCTGCGTGCCGATGGTGGCCTGGCTACCGCGCGCGACGTGCTCATCGCAGCCCTGCTGGGCGCCGATGAGTTCGCCTTTGGCACAGCGGTGCTGGTTGCCATCGGTTGCGACATGGCGCGGCAGTGTCACCTGAACACGTGTCCCACCGGCATCGCGACCCAACGGCCGGAGCTGCGTGCCCGTTTCCGCGGCAAGCCCGAGCACATCGTTACCTTCTTTCACGAGTTGAGCGCGGATCTCTCCCGGCTACTCGCGAAGTTCGGCCTCAAGAGCCTGGAAGCAGCGATCGGCCGCGTCGATCTGCTGCAGCAGGTCCGCTTTGAAGGCGAACTCGATCTTCATCCCATGCTCGCGAGCCCGGGCGCAGGGGCGGTGCGCTGGATGGGCGAGCGCAACGACCGGCCAGGCGAAGATGAGCGGCTCGATGAGCCCTGGACCGAGCCCGCGTTAGCGGCCGCACGCAGGGGCGAGCCCTTCGTGGCGAAGGCCGCGATCTCCAATGCGCATCGTGCCGTCGGCGCACGGCTCTCCGGTGAGCTTGCGTTCCTGCGGGCTCGTGGCGAAGTGGAGGACGCCCATATTCGTTTCGAACTGAACGGTGTGGCGGGTCAGTCGTTCGGCGCGTTCGGCGCGCAGGGCTTGCATCTCCTGCTCGACGGTCAGGCCAACGACTTCGTCGGCAAGGGTCTATGCGGGGCTGATATCGTCCTGCGGCCGCAGGGTCTTGCCGCAGAGCGCAGCCACGAGCATGTGTTGCTGGGCAACGTGGCGCTCTACGGAGCCACTGCTGGCAGGCTCTTCGCTGCGGGCCGCGCAGGCGAACGCTTCGCTGTGCGCAACTCCGGTGCTCAGGCCGTCATCGAGGGCATCGGCGATCACGGCTGCGAGTACATGACCGGGGGCACGGTGGTGATCCTCGGCGCCATCGGTGTGAACTTCGGCGCCGGCATGACGGGTGGCCACGCGTGGATCTTCGATGAAGACGGCTCGTTGATGCGAGGCACGCACTTTCACAAGGAGTTCCTCGAGCCGCAGGCGTTTGGCGCGAGCACCGCCGAGCAGCAGGAAACACTGCGTGCTCTGCTGGACGAGCATGTGCGCCTTACCTCCAGTCGTCTCGCGGACCGATTACTGGCGAACTGGGAAGAAGCCTCGGCGCGCTTCGTCCTGTTCACACCGAAGCCCCAGGCATAAAAGCCGCAGCATCGGGCCGCGATAAACGAGCATGTAGCATGGGTTTCAGGATGCAGACCCATGCCTAGACCCATCATTGTGACCGGCGCGGCGGGCTTTATAGGCCGAAACGTTGTAGCGGAACTGAATCGCCGCGGCTTTGACGAACTCATTCTTGTCGATGAGCTCGGCAAGGATGAAAAGTGGCGCAACCTCGTCGGTCTGCGCTACGAGGACATCGTCTCGCCGGAAGAGTTTCTGGGCTTCATCGAAGACGGAACCTTTGCCGAAGCGACGTCCCTGATCCACCTGGGTGCGTGCAGTGCCACCACTGAGCGCGACGCCGACTACCTGCTCCGCAACAACTACCAGTACACCCGTGTGCTGTGCAATTGGGCGATGGCCAATGAGGTGCGTTTCGTCTATGCCTCCAGCGCAGCGACCTATGGCGACGGCGGGGAAGGCTACGACGATGCCGATGCAGGGACGCCCACGCTGCAGCCCCTGAATATGTACGGCTACTCCAAGCACATGTTCGATCTCTGGGCGCTGAAGCATGAGCTCTTCGAAAGCATCGTCGGCCTGAAATACTTCAACGTGTACGGCCCCTATGAAGATCACAAGGGCGACATGCGGTCCGTGGTCTCGAAGAGCTATGGGCAGATCCGCGATACGAAGAAGGTTCAGCTCTTCAAGAGCTATCGGCCCGAGTACAGGGATGGCGAGCAGAAGCGCGACTTCATCTACGTGCGTGATGCGGTGGACGTGACCCTGCACTTTGCGCTGCAGGAGCCCAACGCGCCGGGTGGCCTGTTCAACTGCGGCACCGGCCAGGCACGTACCTGGATCGACCTTGTCACGCCCGTATTCGAAGCGCTGGGACTGCCGCCTGCCATCGAGTTCATCGACATGCCCGAGGCACTCCAGGGCAAGTATCAGTACTTCACGGAAAGCCGTGTGGAGAAGTTGCGCGCGGCTGGCTATGCCAGGCCATTCACGTCGCTCGAAGAGGGTGTGCGCGAGTACATCACCGACTACTATCTGCCGCGAGAAAGCTGAGTCTTCGGCTTTCAGCGGAGATCGCGGGGAGCGTATGCTGAAGCCGATGTCGGCGCTCACAATCATTTATCCAGGCAGCTTCGATCCGCTCACCAACGGTCATCTCGACCTGATTGCGCGCGGTGCCAAGATGGCCGATGAGCTCATCATCGCCGTGTTGCGCAACACCGCGAAGCCGGCGCCCCTGTTCAGTGTGGAAGAGCGTGAGGAGATGCTACGGGAGGCAACGTCCGACCTCTCCAACGTGACGGTTGCGACCTTTGACGGTCTTCTGGTGGAGTTTGCGCGGTCCCGTGGAGCGCGTGCGGTGTTGCGCGGCATCCGGGCGATCTCGGATTACGAGTACGAGCTGCAGATGGCCATGATGAACCGCAAGCTGGACCCCGAGATCGAAACCGTGTTTCTGATGCCGGCAGAGAAATACACCTATGTCAGTTCGCGATTGATCAAGGGCGTCGCTCAGCTGGGCGGCGACGTCAGCACGCTGGTGCCCGCCAATGTTCTGGAACGTCTGAAGGCGCGCAGCCTGCAGTCTCCGGTGGACGCCCTCGAGTAGGCGTCGCATGTAAGGCGCGAATCTGCGAGACTTGAAGTTATGAGCTCCCTAGTCGCTACCAGGATCCTCTCGGACCGGATCAACCGTATCGAAGTCTCGGCCACCATGGCCATCACCGCCGAGGCGTTGAAGATGAAGGCCTCGGGCATCGACCTGGCGGATTTCGGCGCCGGCGAGCCGCACTTCTCCACACCGCAACACATCAAGGACGCGGCCATCGCGGCCATACAGGCCAACCACACCCGCTACACAGCGGTTGCCGGTGTGCCCGGGGTGCGACAGGCCGTGGTGGATCGCCATGCGGCGGACTTCGGCACAAGCTATGCCCCCGACGAGTGCGTGTTCACCACCGGTGGCAAGCTGGCCATCTTCAACGCGGTCGAGGTGCTGATCCAGCCCGGCGACGAGGTCATCGTGCCGGTGCCGTACTGGGTCAGCTACAAGGACATCGTGCAGTTTGCCGGGGGCGTCCCCGTCTTCGTGCAGACCGACGAGAGCGAGAACTTTCGTGTGACGGCGGAGATGATCGAGCGGGCGATCACGCCCAAAACCAAGGCCATCATCCTGAACACGCCCTCGAATCCGTCCGGTGCGGTGATCGGCAAGGCGGATCTTGAAGCCATCGTTCGCATGGCGCATGAGCGGGGCATCTACATCCTGCTCGACGAGTGCTATGTGTACCTGACCTTTGTTGGCGAGCCGTTCAGCGGGGGCTCCCTGACCGATTGCAAAGAGCACATCCTGATCCTCGGCTCGCTCTCCAAGACCTATGCCATGACTGGTTGGCGGGCCGGATTCGCGCTTGGGCCCAAGCCCATCATTGCGGCGATGGGCAAGCTGCAGTCGCAGTCCACCTCAAACACCGCGAGCATGGTGCAGCAGGCCTCCATCGCGGCACTGACGGCGTCACAGGCCTGCGTCACGGAGATGCGGGCCGACTACATCAAGCTGCGCGATCGTGTACTCGCCGGGTTGAAGACCATCCCGGGCATGACGTGCACGGTGCCTGAAGGCGCGTTCTACGTGTACCCCAACATCGGGCAGTTCCTCGCAAACGGGCGTGCGCGGTCGTCCACGGAGCTTGCCTCAAAGCTGCTTACCGAAGCGCATGTGGTGGCGGTGCCCGGTGAGGCGTTTGGCACGGACGATCACATTCGCCTCTCCTATGCGGTCTCCGGGGACGTGATCGACAAGGGCGTGGAGAGGCTGCGGACCTATCTTGCAGGCTAGCCGAGCCCGGTAGCTGGGGCCGTCCCGCGCGTCCGCCTGCGGCCTCCTCTGCGGGCTCTCACCTTGTAGTTTCGCGCCTGGTTACTCAAGAGCACTTGCTTCCATCCCGGGAGACCTTACGATAGACGCCATGGCAGTTGCAGAGATCCCAGTCCAAAAACCCGCGTTCGCCGCGATCATCCTCGCCGGTGGCAGCGGCACACGCTTCTGGCCGCGAAGCCGGCGCGCTCGCGCCAAGCAGGTTCTCCAACTCGACGGCGAAGGCACGATGATCCAGGGCACGCTGGCCCGTCTGGGCGGCGTGGCCACCGCGGACGATGTCTGGGTGATCACCAACGATCTGCTGGCCGCCACCATCGCGGAGCAGCTCCCCGGCGTGCCGGCGGAGCGTCTGCTGCGGGAACCGGAGGCGCGCAACACGGCTCCGGCCTGCGCGCTTGTGGCCTTTTTGCTGGAGAAGTCAGCTCCCAATACGATTCTGGGCATGTTCCCGTCCGATCACACGATCGGCGATCCGGAGCGTTTCCGCACGGTCCTGCAAGCGGCTGCACAGCTTGCTGCAAGCGGACCGCGGATGGTGGTTCTGGGTGTGCCACCAACCCGGCCTGAAACCGGCTATGGGTATATCGAACTCGGTGCGGCTTCAACTCCGGTCCGCGTCGAAAACGGCGAGTGCATCTCCGTGCGGCGCGTCCGCCGCTTCACGGAAAAGCCCGATCTGATGAAGGCACGCGGCTTTGTGCGCTCCGGCAACTATGTGTGGAACAGCGGGATCTTTCTTTGGAGCGCCAGGACGCTGGTCGCAGCGGTGCGCGAGCACAAGCCCGACATGGCTGCCCTGCTGGAGCAGATCGGCGACGCCTGGGGCACGCCGGAGTTTGAGGCTCGTTTTGCCGAGCTCTACCCGAAGTGCGAGTCCATCTCGATTGACTATGCCGTGCTCGAACCGCGCTCTGCCAAGGGTGAGGTCGCGTCGCAGCTCTACTGCCTGCCGGCAGACTTCGCCTGGAACGATCTGGGTTCATGGGCTGCGCTCTACGAGCATCTTTCCGAAGACGCCCAGGCACAGAGCGTCAACGTGGTCGAGGCCGATCATGGCGTGGAGATCACCTCGACGGGCTGCTATGTCTTTGCGCCAGGCAAGGCCGTTGCCCTGGTGGGCGTGAAGGATCTGGTCGTAGTCGAAACCGAGGACGCCCTTCTCATCACAACTCGGGACGGATCGCAGGACGTGGGCCGCGTCGTCACGGAACTGCGGAAGGCCGGACGAACGGATCTGATCTGATGAGCATGGTTTCCGCAATCCCTATAAAATCCGCCGACAAACCATCGACCGTCGTGAAATTCGGCACCGATGGCTGGCGCGGCATCATTGCTGACGATTTCACGTACGACAATGTGCGCGTGGCTGCACGTGCGATTGCGCTGTATGTGCGGTCGCAGCCAGACGCCAGCGCAGGGGTCTGCATCGGGTACGACACGCGCTTCGGCTCGCGATCGTTTGCCCGGGTTGTGGCCGAGGTCCTCTCGGTCGCTGGCATCCCAGTGTTTCTCTCGAGCAAGGTCTCGCCGACGCCGGAGTTGTCCTTCGCGGTGCGCGCGCGCGGCGCAGCCGGCGGTGTGATGATCACGTCCAGCCACAACCCTGCTGAGTGGAATGGCGTGAAGTACAAGGCCAGCTACGGGGGATCGGGCAAGCCCTCTATCATCGCCGAGATTGAGGGCCACCTCATGGAGCCGGTCGCTGCGTCGGCTGCGCCCGCCGGCATTGAAGAGGTCGATTTCACGCCGCCCTATCTGGCTGCGATCCAGAGCTTCGTTGATTTGCACGCCATCAGGGCCTCCGGCTTCCGTTTCCTGATCGACACCATGTACGGCGCGGGGCAGGGATACATCGCCGGCATCTTCGATCGGGCCGGGATCCCCTATGTGGCCATCCGTAACGAGGTGAATCCCGCCTTCCCGGGCATTAATCCAGAGCCGATTCTGCCGCACATCTCGCTGACCCAGGCCTGCGTTGTTGCGGAGCGCTGTGACGCAGGCCTGGTGACCGATGGCGATGCCGACCGCATCGGTGCGGTCGATGAACATGGCAATGTTGTCGATGCGCACAAGATCTTCTCCATCCTGCTGCAGTGGCTGGTGACGCGCAAGGGCTGGCCCGGCGATGTCACACGTGCCTTCAACACCACAAAGATGCTCGATCGCATCGCGGCCAAGCATGGACGCCGCCTCCATGAGCACGGCATCGGCTTCAAGTACGTCTGCGATCTTATGCTCGCGGAAGACATCCTGATCGGCGGCGAAGAGTCAGGCGGCGTCGGTCTGAGTCGACACCTCCCGGAGCGCGATGGCCTGCTAAACAGCCTCTTGCTGGCGCAGGTCATGGCGGACGAAGGCAAAACTTTAGGCCAGTTGGTGGCCGCCTTGCAGGCCGAGTACGGCGAGCACCAGTACGGCCGCATTGACATGCACATCACCGAGACCATGAAGCAATCCGCCATCACTCGTGCCCGCAGCGGCTTGGGGGAGTTTGCCGGGCGCAAGGTGCTGCGCACAGAGACAATGGACGGCATCAAGTTCTTTCTCGAGGAGCCCGCCTGCGCCGCGAAGCCCGACGCGGCCGAGACCTGGTTATTGCTGCGCGCCAGCGGGACCGAGCCACTTCTGCGGGTGTACTGCGAGAGCTGCAGCACGGAAAGCGTGCAGGCGATCCTCAGCGCAGCCGAGGCATTTGTGCTCTCCTCAGGGGCCCGCTCCGGAGACGCAATTTGAGCGAGCCCGTCTCCATGACCGCAGGCGGCATGCTGTTCGACATGGATGGCGTGCTCGTCAGCTCGGTCGGCAGTGTCAACCGCTGCTGGCGTCAATGGGCCGCAATCTACGGCGTTCCGGACGCCGACAAGGTGAACATCACGCACGGCGTTCGTGCGGTCGACATCATGGAAAGCCTTAAGCCGGGCATCGACAAGGTGAAAGGTCTACGCATCATCGAGGATCTCGAGATCGCGGATGTCGCGGATCTCACCGTCCTGCCGGGTGTGCGTGCTCTGCTGGACAGCCTTCCGCCGACGCGTTGGGCCATCGTCACCTCAGCCACCAGGCGTTTACTCATAGGGCGTCTGCAGGCGGCGGGCCTGCCCATTCCGGACCGCATCATCAGCGCCGATGACGTCGTCCACGGCAAGCCGGACCCTGAGCCCTACCGCCGCGGCGCCGCGCTGCTGTCGGTACCGGCTGGGGACTGCATCGTGGTCGAGGACGCGCCAAGTGGCGTGCGGGCGGGCGTCGATGCCGGCTGTCGTGTGCTGGGGGTGCAGGGAACACATCGCGCCGGTGAACTGCGCGAGGCCGGTGTCCGTTGGGTGGTGCGCTCGCTTGAAGAGGTTCGCGCAGCCATCGAGGGCGAGCGCATCACGCTGACGTTTACGCCGGCGTAACGGAGCGGCTCACGTTTGGGCTTGGCTCACGGCCCGATCTGCTTCGCGCACCCTCAAAACTGACTCCACCCGCAGCAGATCGTCTTCGGTGTCGACCCCGATCGTGCCTTGCTCCACCGGGCTGACGTGGATCGCCAGACCGTTCTCCAGTAGTCGCAGTTGCTCCAGGCGTTCGATCCCCTCAAGCGTCCCCGGCGCCAGCGACGCGAACCGCTGCAACGTCGCCTTGCGGTAGGCATACAGGCCGATGTGCTTCCAGTACACGACCTCCTGCAACCCATCGCGATTAAAGGGAATCGGCGCTCGCGAAAAGTAGAGCGCTCGGCCATCGCCGGCTGTGACGACCTTCACCGCGTTCGGATCGGCAATCTCCCCGGGCGTGCAGCGGACCTTCAGCGTTGTCACATCGACCTCCGGCCGGCGAAACGGTTCGAGGAGTTGCTCGATGTGCTCGCGCTGCAGCAGGGGCTCGTCGCCCTGCACATTGACATAGATCTCTGCGTCTATCTCCCGTGCGACGGCGAACAAACGGTCGGTGCCACTAGGGAGGTGGGGCGAGGTCATGCGCCACGGCCACCCGTACGCCGCGCACACGGCGGCAACCTCCTCGGAGTCAACGGCGACGACTACCTGGTCTAACTGCGGGCACGCGATGGCAGCCTCGTAGACCCAGGCGAGGAGCGGCCGGCCGGCAAGCTCCCGCAGCACCTTGCGCGGCAGGCGCGTCGAGGCGAGCCGCGCCGGAATCACTCCCAAAACTCGCGGAACCGGTGACTCCGTGTCGTCGCTTGTTACGCTCAACGACGATCGCTCCGGTCGTCGCGATTGCGTTCGACCGACCGGAACGCAGCCCAGATCGCGAGGATGAGCGCCAGGCCCAGAAAGATCGCGATGCCGTACAGCACGTTCAAGAGGGAACCCATCTTGCACACCAGATCGGAGTCAGACGTGGCACAACCGCGCAGCAACAAGGCCAGCGCACGAGGAGACACGAGGAGGAGCAGGGGCAGCAGGCTGCAGCAGCGAGATTCCGAAAAGGAAGATCCCGGAACCTGCATGAGTCGACGGAGAGAGGTGCTGAAGGAACGTGCCATTGTTTGACCTCAACCAGCCCCAACCTTATGATGAGGTCTGCGCCCAGCACCTCAGGTGCGCTCTGTCCGGGCTCCCGGGCCGACCGGCGGTGTAGCTCAGATGGTTAGAGCGACGGACTCATAACCCGTAGGTCAGTGGTTCGATTCCACTCACCGCCACCAAACGATCGTTCGCTCCGAACCGCGCCTAAAGGTATCATTCCTTCACCGGGCGCGTCTAAAGTTTGTACGACGTCAGCCCTCGGAGCCGATCACCAGCTATGCCTAAGAGCGTCAAACTCAGTTTGCTCTCGCTTTCCGTTCTTCTTGTTCTGGGAATCTTCCTCGGCGTCAACGCGCACAGCGTCAGTGCGGCGGGAACGGATGGGCAGGCGGCGTATCACCAGATTAATGTGTACAGCGAGGTGCTGCAGCACATTCAGACCGACTACGTCGAGGACCCCAACATGTCTGCCGTGACGGCCGGCGCCCTTCGTGGCCTGGTTGAGTCGCTCGATGCCGATTCGAGCTATCTGAGCCCCGCCGACTACAAGATCTACAAGACCGATAAGCCTGGCAAGGCGCAGGTGGGTATCAACGTCTCCAAACGCTTCGGCTATGCCATCGTCGTTTCGGTCGTTCCGGGCAGCCCGGCGGACAAGGCTGACATCAGCGACGGCGACATCATCGAAGCGATCGGCACGCAGGACACGCGCGATCTGTCCATTGCCATGATCGGCCGGCTGCTGGATGGCACGCCCGGCAGTGAGCTGACGCTCGCCGTGGTTCGGCCACGGAAGGCGACGCCGGAGAAGGTGAACCTGTCTCGTGTCGTTGTGTCTGAGCCTGCGGTCGCGGACACGCAGTATGAGAACGGCAGCATCGTTGATCTGCGGCCGGGCGTGCTCGATCACGACCAGGTCAACGTCATCGAATCGAAGCTGAGAAACGCCGGGAAGAATGGCAACAAGAAAGTGCTGCTCGATCTTCGTGATGTGTCCACCGGGGACATGACCGAAGGTGTGCGGCTGGCCAACTTCTTCCTGAAGTCGGGCACGATTGCAACCCTGCAGGGTCAGCACTACACCAAGGAAACCTTCACGGCTGACTCCTCCAAAGCGCTCGATGGAAGTGGTCCGGTGGTAGTGCTGGTGAACCACGGTACCGCCGGAGCTGCCGAGTTGGTGGCTGCAGCGATTGAAGACAACAAGCGTGGCGACGTGGTCGGGGACAAGACCTTCGGTGAGGGCGCGCTGCAGAAGACGTTTGATCTGCCGGACGGTGGCGCGATCATTCTTTCGGTGGCGAAGTATTCGACGCCCTCTGGCAAAGTTTTTGAAGATGAAGGCATCACGCCGACCGTGACCGTCGCTTCGGCCGATCCGTCGGCCGACGCCGATGATGACGCTGCGACTGACACCAAGGCTCAGCCCGTGCAGCATCCAAAACACACCGCGGCAGCGCCCGATGATCAGTTAAATAAGGCCTTGGACCTATTGAAGAATAAGGCCGCTTAACCGGGAAACCGGTGCAGAGACCACGTTGTAAGATGGGTGACTGTGCCGAGCCTGCTCCAACCGGAACGTAAGAACAAACGCGTCGTTGTGCGCATCAAGACCGGTCCACGATCGCCGGTCTGGGCCGCTATGGCGCGTTTTCCGTTCCGCGATCCAACGGGTGCCGAAGGTCCGGTTGCAGGGCGCGCTGCTTTTTTGTTGCTCCTGGGTACAGCAGCGGTCTTCGGCATCATGGTCGGTCTGCTACTGACCTACGCGATCAATCTGCCGCAGATGGCGGAGCTCGAACACTACCGCCCCAGCACTACGACCGAACTCTACGATGTGCACGGCAAGGTCTTCGGCTCGTTTGCTTCGGAGCGGCGCATCGTTGTGCCGTATTCGGAGATCCCCCCCGTGCTGCGGGAAGCGATCCTCTCCATTGAGGACAAGAACTTCTATCAAAACGGCGGCGTAAATCTTGTCCGCGTCGTCGGCGCGGCCTACGAGGATGTGCACACCAAGGGCAAGTCTCAGGGTGCCTCCACGCTGACCATGCAGCTGGCCCGCAATCTCTTTCTGTCCTCTGAAAAGACGTACGGTCGCAAGCTGCAGGAGATTTTTCTGACCCTGCAGATCGAACGGCACTTCACCAAGGATCAGATCTTTGCGCTCTATGCCAACCAGATCTATCTGGGCCGTGGCACCTATGGGTTTGAGGCTGGATCCGAGTACTACTTCAGCAAGCACTGCCGGCAGCTGACCCTGGCGGAAGCCGCTCTTCTGGCTGCGCTGCCAAAGGGTCCCGAATATTATTCGCCGGTGCGCTTTCCGGAGCGCGCGCTGAAGCGTCGCAACCTTGTTCTAACCGAGCTGCAGCTGGATGGCAAGATCACGCCGGCGCAGGCGGCCGACGCCAAGAATGAGCCGCTGGGTCTACATCTCGAAACGCCACCCAACACAGAGGCACCGTACTTCGTTGAAGAAGTTCGCCGACAATTGGAGCGGGAATACGGTGTCGACGAGGTGCACGGGGCCGGTCTGCGTGTGTACACGACGCTGGATCTGGATCTGCAACATGCGGCGGAGAAGTCGGTGCTTGAGAACGTGGCAACTTATGAGCGGCGGCATGGATGGAAGGGCCGTTTGCCCACCATCGCGCACACGTCCTATGACGCGCAGACCTACAAGCATCCGGATTGGGCCTCGCATC
>CAXTFS010000038.1:15318-16339 GCA_964243395.1 uncultured Acidobacteriaceae bacterium
CATCTGGTGGACGGCGCCTATGTCCATGCTCTGGTGACTGACGTCTCCGCAGCCAAGCTCACGGTGCGCATCGGTCAGACGCGCGCGACGATGACGCCGCCCGACTGGGCTTGGACACAGCACTTCAGAGCGACAGACCTTGCCAGCGCGGGCGATATCGTCTACGTCCACGTGGTCAGCGGCGCGACCTCAGGCGCACCGCACCTGGAGCTCGAGCAGGACTCCGGTGCGCAGTCCTCGCTGATGGCGGTCGATAACTCCAACGGGGAGGTGCTGGCGATGGTGGGCGGGCGCGACTTTGCCGTGTCGCAGTTCAATCGCGCCACCCAGTCCGTGCGCCAGGTCGGATCCTCCTTCAAAATCTACGACTACACCGCGGCCTTTGAAGCCGGGTACAAGGTCTACGACCCGATCTCCGATGCCGCCGCGACCTTCTACACCGCCAGCGGTCCCTACTCGCCACACGACTACGAGCATGGCTTTGCCGGCACGATGACGGTTATCGATGCCTTCGCGCAGTCGCGGAACATCCCTGCGCTCCGCATCGCCGACAAAGTTGGCATCAAGAAGGTGATCGAGGTCGCCCGTCGCTTCGGCGTGACCAGCCCCATACCGAACTTCCTACCGGTGGCCATCGGCGCCGCGGACATCACCCTGGCAGAGCAGGTGGGCGCCTACTCGGTGTTCCCCAACGACGGCATCCGGATTGCGCCGCACTACATCCGCCATGTAGCTCAGGCGGATGGCCTGCCGCTTGAGCAAAAAACCCCGGATGTCCGCGAGGTCATTTCCGTCGACACTGCCCGCAAAATGATGCTTCTGTTGCAGGCCGTAACGCAGCATGGAACGGCCGCTGCCGCATCACAGCTGCACCATGCGATCGGCGGCAAAACAGGCACAACCAACGGCTTTTCCGACGCCTGGTTCCTCGGCTTCTCTCCGTCTATCACCTGTGGAACATGGATCGGCTTCGACGACCGCCAGTCTCTCGGCGACAAGGAGACCGGAGCAAAGGCGGCGC
>CAXTFS010000039.1:0-16310 GCA_964243395.1 uncultured Acidobacteriaceae bacterium
CGCGAGGTATAGACGTAAGCGGCGAAGGCCGCCGGCTGCAGTGGAACGGAGGGACTTCTCTCCGCGACTCGCAAGCCAAGCAAAGGAATTGACATGTCACGTGTAGGACTCAAGCCCATCACTCTGCCGAAGACCGTGAAGTACACGGTGAGCACCGGTTCGGTGCTCGTGGAAGGCCCCAAGGGCAAGGTCACCGCCTTGGTGCCCGCGGGCATCTCGCTGGTGGAGAAGGATGGCGTGCTCTCCGTAGAGCGCCAGAATGATGGTCAGAAGGCAGTGCATGGCCTGGCCCGCGCCCTCGTCTTCAATGCGGTCGAAGGCGTCACCAATGGTTGGAAGAAGGAGCTCGATGTGGTCGGCATCGGCTACCGCGTTGAGCTCAAGGGCAAAGAGATGGTGGTGTTTACCCTCGGGTATTCGCACCCGATCGAGTTCCCCTTGCCCATCGGCATCGAAGTCGCGATCGATCCCAAGCAGACCCATCTGACCGTGTCCGGCATCGACCGGCAGAAGGTCGGCCAGGTGGCTGCCGACATGCGCTCGCTGCGCAAGCCTGACCCATACAAGAACAAGGGCGTGCGGTACTCCGACGAGAAGCTCAAGAAGAAGGTCGGCAAGACCGGCGCCAAGTAAGCTCAAGCGGCTGCCACCTACATGCTTGGCAGCCGCAAACCGAACGTCGTCAGAGGCTGATGACGTCTTTAGGAAAGGGACACTCCATGATCATCGCTCCTCAGCGCAATCAGATTCGCCAGCGGGTCCACAACCGCATCCGTGCCAAGATGACGGGTACGGCGCAGCGGCCGCGGCTGAATGTCTACCGTTCGTTGAACCACATCTACACGCAGCTGATCGACGACGCCAACGGCGTCACAATCGCGTCTGCTTCCACCGTGACCAAGAAGGGTACGGAGAAGCTGGTTGGCGGTAACGTCGAGGCTGCAAAGACGGTAGGCAAGCTGATCGCCGAGCGCGGCCAGGCTGCGGGCGTCAAGAAGGTCGTATTTGATCGTGGTGGCTACCTGTACCACGGTCGCATCAAGGCACTCGCGGATGCCGCGCGGGAAGCCGGGCTCGAGTTCTAAAACCGTAGCCAGCAAACGCGAGCCAACGAGCGCGCAGCCCCGGACCGGTGTGCCGGGGATACATACAAAGAGAGGCAATGATGATCCAGAAGAAGAGACTCGACGGCAACCGGATGAACCTCAAGGATGAGGTTGTCAGCATCAACCGTGTGACCAAGGTGGTTAAGGGCGGTAAGAACATGAGTTTTGCGGCGCTTGTGATCGTGGGTGACCCTAGCGAAGGCGTGGTTGGCTACGGTTCCGGCAAAGCGAAGGAAGTGCCGCAGGCTATCCGCAAGGGCATCGAAGCCGCCAAGAAGAACCTGATCAAGGTCAACATGACGCAGACCTCCATTCCGCACCAGGTGCTTGGGCACTTTGGCTCGGGCGAGGTGCTGCTGAAGCCGGCGCCTGAAGGTACGGGCGTGATTGCCGGCAAGACCGTGCGTGCGGTCATGACGGCCGCCGGCGTGCAGAACGTGCTGACCAAGAACATCGGGTCGGCCAACCCGCACAACGTGATCAAGGCCACCTTTGACGCCCTGACGCAGCTGCGCGACAAGCAGGAAGTCGCCACCCTGCGCGGTAAGTCGATCGACGAGCTGTAAAGCACGGTATTGATTGAAAGGCAGTTCTCCGTTGTCAGCAACGAGCAAGCAAGCCTCGCACTGACAACGGACAACTCGAAACGGAGAACTCTAATGGCAAGCGAGAGCAAGATCAAGATCCAGTATTTTCGTTCCATGATCTGCACGCCGGTGAAGCACAAGTCAGTCGTCAAGGGCCTGGGCTTTACGCGGCTGAACCAGATTGTTGAGCGCGAAGACACTCCGTCGATCCGGGGCATGGTGAAGAAGATTCCTCACCTGGTCCGTATCGTCGAGTAATTACCCCTGTCTCCCCGGAGACATCCACATGCGAGTCGGGACAGCCTCCCGGCGTTAAGCGAGGAACACCATGGCACGGAATCTCAGCAATCTGAATGCGCCCAAAGGCGCGAACGCGAACAAGAAGCGCATCGGCCGCGGTATGGGCTCGGGCATGGGCAAGACCTCGACCCGTGGTCACAAGGGTCAGGGATCGCGTTCGGGCTCCAGCCTCATGCGCGGTTTCGAAGGCGGCCAGATGCCGCTGCATCGGCGTCTGCCGAAGCGCGGCTTCACCAACATCTTCCGCGTCGAATACAACGTGCTCGGCCTGGACCGCATTGCGGAGCTCGTAGCTGACGGTCAAACGACCGAGCTGACCCCTGAGGTCCTCAAGCAGCGCGGTCTGCTCAAAAAGCGGGACGGCCTCATCAAGGTGTTAGCCAATGGCGAACTCACCTCCGCGGTTACCGTGCACGCCCACAAGTTCTCCGTGGCCGCGCAGAAGGCCATTGAGGCTGCCGGCGGCAAGGCCGTCGTCATCGGGGCCGACGCAACGCCGGTACTCTAACGTTCACCGGGCCGGGGCGCTATGCTCCGGCCTTCGTGTATCCGCTCCTCTCCGGTAGAATGTCGGCTAACAGCCGCGACCGCGCTTTGACACCGCGCTGGTCCGTGGCTTCCGAACCTGAAGGCTATTGCTTCGATGCTCGAGAAATTCTCCAATATCTTTCGTCTCCCTGAGCTGCGCAACCGCATCGGGTTCACTCTGCTGATGCTGGCCATCTACCGCATCGGCTTCCACATTCCCACACCGGGCATCAATGCCGACATGCTGGCCCAGTTCTTCAATCAGAACGCGGGTTCTGCGCTGGGGCTGCTGGACCTGTTCGCCGGCGGCAACCTGCGCAAGCTGACCATCTTCGCGCTCGGCATCATGCCGTACATCACCGCGTCGATCATCTTTCAGCTGCTGACCGTCATCTATGAGCCGCTCGCCAAGCTGCAAAAAGAGGGCGAGATCGGCCGTCGGAAGATCACGCAGTGGACCCGTTACGTCACGGTGCTGCTGGCGATTGTGCAGAGCTTCTTTATCGCGCTGACCCTTACCGGCCAGGGCATGGTGACCATTCCCAAGCCCGCCTTTGTGCCGCTTTGCATGGTCACGCTGACCTGCGGTACGGCCTTCATCATGTGGCTGGGCGAGCAGATCACGGACCGAGGCGTCGGCAATGGCATGAGCCTGCTGATCTTCACGGGCATCGTCGTGGGTCTGCCGGCCGCCGTCTCCGAGCTGGTGGACAAAACGCGCACCATGGCCTGGGGCGGCTTTACCCCCTTTGCCGTTGTGCTGATCGTGGTCATGATGATCGCGGTGGTCGCCTTCATCATCTTCGTCGAGCGCTCGGAGCGCCGCATTCCGATCCAGTCGGCCAAGCGGCAGGTGGGCCGCTCCGTGCGCCAGGCAGCAAGTTCGTTCCTGCCCTTGAAGGTGAACTCCGGCGGCGTCATGCCGGTCATCTTTGCGGCCTCAATCTTGTCGGCACCGCTGCTGCTGGCCAACGTGAGCCTGTTCGGCTCCGGCCCGCTGCGCGACACTACTTACCTGGGGCCGATCTTCCGTGCGCTCGCGCCGTCTGAACCCTGGTACGAGGTGCTGTACATTGCGGCGATCATCTTCTTCGCCTACTTCTACATCTCGATCATCTTCCGGCCTGACGATATCGCCGACAACATGCGGAAGTACGGCTCCTTCATCCCTGGTGTTCGTCCGGGTAAACGGACCTCCGACTTCATCAACGATGTGCTGACGCGGATCACGCTGGTTGGCGCGATCTACCTGATCATCATCTCCATCATTCCGCAGCTGCTGATCTCGGGCATCCACTTCAACCACTTGTGGCTGGTCGGTCCCGTCTTTGACCGGCTGCCGACCTGGGTCACCAATGGTCTTGGGGTGCGGTTCTACTTCGGTGGCACCAGCCTGCTGATCGTTGTGGGTGTGGCAATGGACACAGTGCAGCAGATCGAGGCGCAATTGATCATGCGGCACTACGAGGGCTTCTCACCCACGGCCACACGCCGCCTTGCCCGCCGCTGGTAGTTTCCCCTTCATGCCAATTCCGCAGGCGTGAGCCCTCCTAAGCTCCGCCTGCGTCTTCTTTCCAGCACCAACGCCTGAACGGACCGAACGCATTGCCTTCCTCCCCCGCCATCCCAGCCAACTTTGTCCCCGGCCCTGTTCTGATCCTTGGCGCGCCCGGCGTGGGTAAGGGAACGCAGGCGAAACGGTTTATGGAGGAGTTCGGCATTCCGCAGATCTCCACCGGCGACCTGCTGCGGGAGCACCGCAAGAACCACACCGAGCTGGGAACGATGGCCGACGAGTTGATGAGCCAGGGCAAGCTTGTGCCCGATGAGCTCGTGAACGACATGGTGGCCGAACGGCTCTTGCAGCCCGATACCGCTCGCGGCTACATCCTGGACGGCTACCCGCGCACGTTGAACCAGGCCGAGTGGCTGGACGAGTACATCACCCGCGAGCATGGCGAGACGGATCCCGCGAAGACTGGTGCGGCGGCGCAACCCGGGCTGCCGGTCGTCGCGGTGCACCTGATGGTGGAGGAGCGTGTGCTGCTGGAGCGCATTACCGGCCGCCGCATCTCACCGACGGGCAACATCTACAATATCTACACCAACCCTCCCAAGGTGGAGGGCATCTGCGACATCGACGGCGGCCCGCTCACCCAGCGTGCCGACGACAGCGAAGCGGTCTTCCACGAGCGCATGAAGGCGTTCGAGGCGCAAACGGCCCCCGTCATCGAGTACTACCGCACGCACGGCAATCGCTTTAACACCGTGAATGGCGATCAGTCGCTGGATCAGGTTACCGACGACATCCGCGCCACGCTGTTGCGGATGCGCGAGGAATCGTAGCCGAGCGGCCCGCCTGTGACCTCTGCCGGCGCCGTTCATCTAATCTTCCATGTCTATCCTGATCAAATCCGCCGCCGAGATCGACAAGATGCGCACTTCCGGCATCGCGCTGCGGCAGGTGCATGAGGCCGTGCGCCCGACCGTGCAGGTGGGCGCCTCGACGATGGACCTGGAGCGCGCTGCCGTCGCCAAGATGGCCGAGCTCCGTGTGACACCGGCGTTCAAGGGCTACCACGGGTACCCGGCGGTGCTGTGCACCTCAGTCAACAGGGAGGTCATCCACGGCATCCCGAACGACAAGACCGTGCTGCGTGACGGCGACATCGTCTCGATCGATTGCGGCGTGGTCGTGAACGGCTTCTACTCCGACTGTGCGGTGACCTATGCCGTCGGGCAGCCCTCGCCGTCTGCGGAGAGGCTGCTGCAGGTGACGGAAGCTTCGCTGTATGCGGCGATCGAGAAAGCGCAGCCCGGCGGCCGTCTCGGCGACATCTCCTGGGCCGTGCAGGCGATGTGTGAGGCCGAAGGCTACGGCGTGGTGCGCGAGTTCGTTGGCCACGGCATCGGCAAAAGCATGCACGAAGACCCGCAGGTGCCTAACGTCGGCATGGCCGGCAAGGGGCCGCGCCTGAAGCCCGGGATGGTGCTCGCGATCGAGCCGATGATCAACCTGGGCTCGGCCGAGGTCAAGGTGCTGGCCGACGGCTGGACCGCGATCACGGTGGATGGCAGCATCAGTGCCCACTTCGAGCACACGGTGGCCATTACCAAGAATGGGCCGCTGATCCTGACCCGTTGACCTGCCCCGCTGAGCCTGCCCCGTTGATCCTGCCTCGCTGACGCCAGCTCGCCTATCCGCCTCACTCTCTCGCAGCACGGGTCTCATCGGTTTATCCGGCCGAAAGCCTGTGTGTGGCATCAATTTCAGGCTGCATCGCATCGCAACAGGGACGAATCAGTATGTCTGGAGGTTCGCTCCCTTATGGAAGCAGCAGCGAACACAGCGGGTCACCGCCCGCGCGTCGTCATTGTCGGTGCCGGGTTCGGCGGCATCAATGCGGCCCAGATGCTGGGCAAGCTCGCGGTAGATGTCACCGTGATCGACCGCAAGAACCACCACACCTTTCAGCCGTTGCTGTACCAGGTTGCGCTTGCCGTGCTTTCTCCCGGCGACATCGCACAGCCCATCCGCTCGATCCTGCGCAATAACCGCAACACCGAGGTCCTGATGGACGAGGTGCTCGGTATCGACACCGCGGCCAAGCGGGTGCACACCAAGAGCGGCGCCGAGGTCGTGTACGACTACCTGATCCTCGCGACCGGATCGACGCACAGCTACTTCGGGCACGATGACTGGGCCAAGCTGGCTCCTGGTCTGAAGACCGTAGAGGATGCCACCGAGATCCGGCGGCGCGTGTTGCTGGCCTTTGAGCTCGCCGAACGGCAGCAGTTGGAGACCGGCTCGCACCCACCGCTTAACTTTGTGGTCATCGGCGGCGGACCGACGGGCGTTGAGCTCGCAGGTGCCATCTCCGATATCGCCCGGCTGTACATGACCAAGGACTTCCGGCACATCGACCCCAGCATGGCCAACGTGTTGGTGCTGGAGGGTTCGCCGAACATTTTGGCGGCCTATCCGAAGGACCTGCAGGAGAGTGCCGTCAAGCAGCTTGCAAACATCGGCGTGCAGTGTCGCACCAATTCGCACGTGAGCGAGGTCGGGCTGGGCTACGTGAAGGTTGGCGATGAGCGCATCGAGAGTGTGTGTACCCTGTGGGGCGCGGGCGTGCAGGCCTCGCCGCTGGGCAAGCTCCTGAACGTGCCGCTGGACCGGCGCGGCAGCGTGCCGGTGGATGGCTTCCTCAATCCCGCCGGGCACCAGGACATCTTCGTTATCGGGGATCTCTCGCATTTTGAGCAGGATGGGAAGCAGGTGCCCGGCGTGGCCCAGCCGGCGATCCAGATGGGCAAGTACTGCGCCAGACGCATCGAGCTGCTGATGACCAAGCCAGCCGCGGCGGCCAAGCAAAAGCCGTTCCGCTACTTTGACAAGGGCGATATGGCGACGATCGGCCGCAAGGCGGCTGTGGCGCGCATCGCCTGGCCCTTCCATGCGCACTGGAGCGGCTTTATGGCCTGGCTCACGTGGCTGGTGGTGCACATCTTCTTCCTCATCGGTTTGCGTAATCGATTGTCGGTGTTCCGCAACTGGTTCTGGACCTACCTTCGCCTGGAGGATGGTGTACGCCTGATCGTCGGTTCACAGGATCTTCCGGGATGGACGACCCTCGCGCCCACGCCCGCGCCGGATACCTCGGACACGCCCGCGACCAGCGCCGGCGGCATGCCGCTGGAACCAGTGACTGCGCTCCGCTGAAACTGACATTGCGTGCGCGGCCCGCGGCGGACACCACGGTCCTCCTGGACGGCATCCATGCTCCTGTACGCGAGTTTTCACTCGCAGGGAGCGTCGTTGCATGGCTCAGGCTGTAGTTGTTCAAGATCGTAAGGTGCGGTACGCCGTTGTTGGCATTGGCTGGATCTCACAAACTGCCCTTCTTCCGGGCGTAGAGCACACCGGCAATAGTGAAGTCGTGGCGTTCGTCAGCGGCCATGAAGAGAAGGCCGCGAAGGTCGGCGAGAAGTACGGCGTCACCGCGCTGTACAGCTATGACGAGTACGACGATCTGCTCACTTCCGGCACCATCGATGCCGTGTATCTCGCAACACCCAACTTCGACCACGTCGATCTCTCCGTGCGCACGCTCGATACCGGCATTCATCTGCTGCTCGAGAAGCCGATGGCCGTATCGGTGGAAGAGTGCGAGCGCATCATCGCGGCTTCAGAGCGCACCGGCGCGAAGTTGATGCTGGCCTACAGGCTGCATTTTGAGCCGGGCACCCTGAAGGCATTCGAGGTTGCCCGTTCTGGTCAGCTTGGCAGTCTGCGCTACTTCAACTCGTCGTTCTCGCAACCGGTGGACTACCAGAATCATCGTGCCAAGCACGGCTACTGGGCGGGACCTGTGCCCGATATGGGCCCGTACCCAATCAACACTGCGCGCAACCTGTTCACCTCCGAACCGATCGAGGTAAGCGCCATGGGGGTGCGTACCGATCCGGAGCGCTTCCGCGACTTCGACGATCAGGTCGCAGTGAACCTGAAGTTTTCCGGTGAGCGCATTGCCACCATGCTGCTGAGCTACTCGGGCGCTGACCTTGAGGACTACCGCATCGCGGGCACCCTCGGCGATCTGTACTCGAGCCCCGCCTTCGGCATGAAGGAAGGCATGAAGCACATCACGACCATCAACAAAAAGGAGAGCTCGGAGAGCTTCCCCGCGACGGACCACTTCGGTGGGGAGCTGAAGTACTTCTCCGACTGCATCCTGCACAACCGTCATCCTGAAGCGGACGGCGAAGAGGGCATGCTGGATATCCGCGTCATCGCTGCCGTCGAGCGTGCCCTGCAAACCGGTCAGCCGCAGACGCTGGAACCGTACACGCGCAAGCTTCGCCCAACGCAGCACCAGGTCGAGAAGCTGAATCCAACCAAAGAGCCTCAACTGATTGACGTGCACAAGCCATCCGACGGGCGATAGCCCCAAAACAAAGCTGCTTCAGCAAGAAACAGATTCCCAAGCAGGCTCATCCGCACAGGGTGAGCCTGTCGCGTGTACCGGAGACGCCGCACATGAGTGATCAACCTGAGAACGCCAACGCAGCGCTGTCTCGCCGAAGCTTTCTACGTAGAACCGCCGCTACCCTGGCCGTGACCGCGGTCGCCGCGCCGCTTGGGGCCGCAGCGCAACAGCAGCAGAAAAACGTGCCACGTTCCCCCGACCACCATCTGCCCAACGAGCAGCAGGTGGGTCCAAACAACACGGTCAACGACGCGCTGAACCCGGATTCGGTGTGGGCGCCCGAGACCGACAACGGCACCGTCAAGCCCTTCAAATACTCCTTCGATCTCGCGCACAAGGAGATCGACTCCGGCGGTTGGACACGCCAGGTCACCGAGCGCGAACTGCCTATCTCGAAGACTATGGCCGGCGTGGAAATGCGTCTGACTCCGGGCGGCATCCGCGAGTTGCACTGGCATGTCTCGGCCGAGTGGGCGTACATGATCTATGGCAAAGCGCGTATCACGGCCATCGATCCGGACGGCAACAGCTTCGTCAACGATGTCTCTGCCGGTGACCTGTGGCTCTTTCCCGGCGGCAACCCGCACTCCATCCAGGGCCTTGGTCCCGATGGCTGCAAGTTCCTGCTGGTGTTCAATCAGGGCGACTTCGACGAGCTCTCGACCTTTCTGCTGAGCGACTGGTTCCGGCACACGCCGAAAGAGGTGCTGGCAAAGAACTTCTCCACGCCGGAGTCGACCTTTGCCCATATCCCGCAGGACAAGCTGTACATGTTTCAGAGCGTCGAACCGCGGCCGCTGGCAGAGGAGCAGGCGCAGGCAGCCGAGGGCACAACCGCGATCGATGAGAAGTTCGTCTTCCGTCCCGCGCAGCATCCGCCCACTGCGCAGCATGCGGGCGGGGAGGTCCGCATCGTCGATCGCAAGAACTTCCCCGTCACCAACATCGCTGCAGCGATCGTGCGGCTGAAGCCCGGCGGCCTGCGTGAACTGCACTGGCATCCACTCGCCGACGAGTGGCAGTACTACGTTTCGGGCAAGGGGCGCATGACGGTGTTCGACTCGGGTAGCAAGGCACGCACCATGGACTTCACCACGGGCGATGTCGGCTACATCGAGGTCTCGAAGCCCCACTACATCGAGAACACCGGGGACGAGGATTTGCTGTTCCTTGAGTGCTTCCCGATCAGCACCTACCAGGACGTTTCGGCAACCGCATGGCTCGCGCATACGCCATCGCGTCTGGTGGATGCGCACCTGCACACCGGGGAAGATTTCGTGCGCGGACTGCCAAAGAAAGAAAATTTTGTCGTTCCGCTGTAAAACAACAAACAGCGGCATACAACAGAAACGGCGCCCCATAGGGCGCCGTCTCTGTTTGCTGGGGAGACTACGCGTTGATGGTTTCGCCCACCGCGTCCGTGGTGTGGACCTTTACCGGCGTCAGCCAGTTGTAGCGATCGGCCGCCTTGCCGCTGAGGATGTCGAAGTACGCATCGTGCAATGTGCGCGTGATTGGCCCCATGGTGCCATCGCCGACCATGATGCGATCCACTGAGCGCAGATGCGTCACTTCGGCCGCGGTGCCGGTGAAAAACGCCTCGTCGCAGATGTACAGCATTTCGCGCGGCATAGCCTGCTCCACGACCGGGATGCCCATCTGCCGCGCCAGCACCAGGATCGAGTCGCGCGTGATGCCGTTGAGCACAGAGTTGGCCAGCGGCGAGGTGTACAGAGTGCCATTGCGGATCAGGAACAGGTTTTCGCCCGAGCCCTCTGAAAGATAGCCATTCACGTCGAGCGCGATGCCTTCGACATACCCGTTGACATCGGCTTCCATGCGGATCAGCTGCGAGTTCATGTAGTTCGCACCGGCCTTGGCCAGCGACGGCATGGTGTTGGGCGCAAGCCGGTTCCAGCTGGACACGCACACATCGGCGCCCGCATCGCCGTGCACATACTTGCCCCAGGGAAAGTTCGCCACGTAGACCTCGGTGGGCGCCTTCAGTCCGTTCACGCCGATCTCACCGTAGCCACGCAGCGCAAAGGGACGGATGTAGCAGGGTGCCACGCCATTGGCTTCCACGAGGTCGACCACGGCGGCGCATAGCTGATCGACGTCGTAGGGCAGCGGCATGCGATAGATCTTGGCCGAATCGATCATGCGGCGCATGTGCTCCGGCAGGCGAAAGATGCTGGCCTTGTCGCCCTGCGTGTAGCAGCGGATGCCCTCGAACACAGAGGAACCGTAGTGAATCACGTGGCTCATGACGTGGATCTGGGCTTTGTCCCAGGGGATCAGTTGGCCATTGTGCCAGATGTTCGGGGTCGGCTGGATAGGCATGTAGTAGGGTCCTCGGAAGCGGTGACGGGCGTCACGGAAAGTTTTGTTCAGTCTACGAGTTTCGACGGAGCTTTTGGGGCCACGTTCATCCCCGATGCGCGGTACCCGGGCAAATCGCTGCGTCGGCCTCGCCATCGGTAGCGTGATCTCAGGCAGCCGGGCAGCGGATCACACGCACGCTTCGGTTGGCATACAGCAACTCGCCGCGCCACACCCAGCTTTGCTGCCGATACCAGACAGGGTCGAACCGCGACGCCATCATGGCCGCGATGCCGTCCTGCCGGCAGACGAAATCCATAGCTGCGGGGGTCATGTCCGCCGGGTCCGCTACCGGGGGCAAAGCGCCCTCTGGCGGCTTGCGATGTACCCCGTAGAGCTTCAGGATGGAGGGCACCATGCCCTGGCACACCGCCGGATCGCCGCCAAACGCGCCTTCGCAGCTGATATCGCCGGCGGCCTGCCGACGCTCCTGGTAAAGCCTGAAGATGGTCTGAAAGCGGCTCAGCGGATTGCTCTGGACCACGGCATCGCGGGGCAGCAGATGGGCCGCACCGTGCTGTGCCTCGTAAATATCGTTGTAGACCGTGGCAATGTGCTGCGCCTGCGGGAAGGGAAAGGAGACGGGCACGGTGCCACGGTCCACCAGCGCGAGATAGATGCGCTCCACCGTGACCTGCCAGACCGTCATCAGAGCGCCGAGAATGAGAAACGCAGTCGCGATGCGGATGGACCACTGCTGGCGGGGCGTCCATACACGGTGCTGGCGCTCCGCGAGGTACCACGCCAGGACCTGCGCGCCCCAGATCACGAAGACCAGGCGCAGCACCACGCCGGCCTGCAGGCCAAGATCGTTGATGCCCTGTACCGGCGCCGAATTGATGAAGAAGAAGAACACCCCGATCGAGCCGGCGAGGATCCACATGGCGCGCGCGACGGCGGACGGTGGCCGCCCGGAGCGGAAATCGTAGCGGAACTGCAGGATCACCACAAAGACATAGAAGCCAAGCTCCGACAGGTACAGCACCGGAATAATCGGTGCCCGCAGGAGCAGGCGTGCCAGCCCGCTCGGCCGCTCGCGATGCAGGATGCCCATCGAGGTGCGATCCACCACGGAGTGGCCAAAATCAAGATCGCGCAGACGCAACTGCAGCAGATGCTTGGCCGCCGCGTGGTCGGTGGGTGCGACGGTCCGCGCACGCAGCTCGTTCAGGTACGGCAGCGAGACCAGAACGGAGAGCACCCCGGCCAGCACCAGCGCCGACAGTGTGCGTGGATCACCCCTCCGCAGCCGGTCCAGGCAAAGCACCGTGCACGCCACCGCGAAGAACATGCAGATAAAGGTCGAGGTCCCGGCCAGCGCCGCGAACACAACAGCAACCAGCGCGCCATGCTTCAGGGCCGTGCGCCACGGTATCGGCTGCTCGGATTCACCAAGCACACTCAGCAGCAGAAACGCGAGGAATCCACACGCCGCGCCCGCGATGTGGTGTGGGGCGTAGACGATGGCGCCCGGCAGCCCGGGCGAACGATCCTGTGCCCACCACTCAATCTCCGGCAACAGGTGCACGTGGAAGAAGCGAAGGCCAAGCGTGCTGGGTATGACATCCAGCCCCAGCACACAGCACAGGCCGAGCAGCAGAACACAGCGCCGGCGCAACGGTGCGCTCGAATGCACCATGTACTTCAGGTACAGAAAAAACGTGGCAACGATGCTCAGCAGCGCATAGACCGAGCTCGCCAAAAGCGCCGCACGCGGACCGGTGTGCAGTAGGTGGATCACCTGCGCGCACAGGCTGTACCAGTAGTAGTAGTACCGCATCGACGGCGACTGGCCGCGGTAGGTAAAGAAGGGGTTGTGCGGCGGAACACCATCGCGCACCGACGCCTGAATCAGCGGCAGGCGGATCTCCCAGTCCGACGAAAACACCGGCTCGAACAGGCGATGGTGGAAACGTATCGGCAGGCCGGCCAGCAGGATGTACACCATCGCCACCAGCAGCGCGATGAGGACGATGCGTGCCTGGCGGTCAAGCGCGAAACCTTTGCCGCTTCTACGAGCGCGCTGTCGCACCAGCAGCGCGGCGCAGAGAAGATCGAGCAGAAAGAAGACAGAAAGCGTGCCGTAACGCGGCAGGTAGCGGCCAAGGATGTTGGCGATCACCAGACCTGTCGGGAGCGACAGCGTTACGGACCAGAGCAGCTGTTCCGTTGCCGAGCGAAGGCGGAAGTTCAGGACGTCTGAGAACCATCCGAGAACAAAGCCCGTGGGAATAACCAGAAGCAGAATCGCCAACGTAGCCGCACAGCTTTGCAGTAACTCAGAGAGGGTCAACGTCATATGGGAACGGCAGTACGGGGCCCGGTTGGCTGATTAAGAAGTGAGTGTAGCATCGGGCTTTTCCGCGACGAGGCCAGCAAACGCATGCAACACTGGGAGCCATGCTCGATGTTCACAGCAGCGCTGCGCTCAGCCGCATTGAAGGCTCGGCGATCGTGCGCTTTTCGCTGCTGGCGCTGAGTTCGATCTTCTTTCTTGTCGACCCATTCGCCGCACTGCCCACGTTTCTTGCGGTCACCGCCGGGCAGGATGCACGGCGCTGTGCGCGCACGGCACGCAAGGCCTCGCTGACCGCGTTTGTCGTGCTCACGATCTTTGCCTTCATCGGGCAGTACATCTTTCGCGTCTTCGGGATTACCCTGCCCGCGTTCGAGATCGCGGGTGGGCTCATCCTTTTGCTGATCGGGCTCGACATGCTGCAGGCAAAACGCTCAGCCACGCAGGAGTCCACGCCCGAGACGCAGGACGCGACCTCAAAAGACGATGCGGGCATCGTGCCAATGGGCATTCCGATGCTTGCAGGCCCGGGCTCCATCACCACCGTCATGGTGCTCGTCGGACAGGTGCAGAATCGCTGGCAGATGGTCTCGATCATCGCCGCCATCGCCTTTACCGCCCTGGTCTGCTGGGCCGTGCTGGGCAGCGCGGGCCGGGTCGCCAAAGCCCTGGGCGACACCGGCATTCGCATCCTGGTGCGCATCATGGGACTGATGCTGGTGGCGCTTGCCGTTCAATACTTCGTCAACGGCTTCGTGGATCTGGGCGTCATCAATAAGCCCTGAAGCTGCCGGGATCTACACAGCGACCGCCGCATGGACCAGCAGGGCCGAAGCCGCTGCCAGCAGACCGATCGCTCCAAGAGCCAGCGCCACCAGCACATAGCGCCATTGCCGTGTCAGCAGCGTGATCGAGGCCAACACCACGGCGATCTGCAGCAGGGCTTCGCCCAGGTCGAGCCGGGCGGCGCGCTTTTCCGCCACCACGACTTCAGCCTCAAGCGAACGCGCCTCGTGGGAGTTCTCCTCGAGCTGCCCCTGAGATTTCTTTTGGCGCTCGCGGTACTCGTCCACCTTGGCCTTGGCGGCAGCCTTGTCCAGGCCGGTCTGCAGGCTGAGTGAATCGACCGCCAGCCCGACCTCGAACTGCCGGATGCGGCGTGCCTGGTATTCGTTCCATTGGTCGGTGGCGCGGGCCTGGGAAAGCACCGCCTCGGTGTGCTCCCGATGACTCATGACGGTCACCATCGCCACCAGGACGGCCACCACGCTGATGATCAGCGAGACACGCGTCATGCTGGCCTCGCCGGCCTCGCGCATCTCCTTGGAAAACTCTGCGATCTCCTCCGGTTCCATGGGGGGAGCATATCGCGTGGCGGGGTGCATCGCCTACTGTTTCCGCCGGAACTGCTGCTACGAATGGAACCCGTTTACGGGCTGCGCTACTGGCCCGGCGGCGCAGACGACGGCAGCTGGAAGTTGACCGTCACCACCGTGTTCACCGCCACTGGCTGGCCGTTCAGCATGTACGGCCTGTAGGTCCACTGACGTACCGCCGCGACGGCGGCATCGCAGAGCGTCGGTGGGCCGGAGATCGGCTGCAGCGCCGTGATGGTGCCAGCCTTGCCGACCGTCACCGTGAGCACGACGGCACCCTGAACGCCGGCTGCCTTTGCGTCAGGCGGGTAAACCGGCGCGACCCTGGTGATGTTCTGCGCAGCCATCACGCCGCCCGAGACACGGATCGGTCCGACGGCCCGGTTGATGGAGCCGGATCCGTCTGTCGAGGGCGCATAGGCCGGCGGTGCGGGGGCAGCAGCGGCCGGTTCCTCGCCCGGCTGCGTCGGCTGGCCCTGCGGCTGGTTCTGGCTGGCGGGGGCCGACGGGGTATTCTGTGCCACGGCGAGAGTAGACATGCAAAGCGTGAGGCTTAGCAGAATGGAACGAAACATGGGCGCGCTCCGCGAGCTTCAAGTGCGGCGAGTCTACACCGCAATGCACCTGTTTGGCACGCTTCCCGCTGGTCTCGCTCTCCTGCTCGCATTCCATGCCGCCGGAGCCCAGACGGGTACGCCGACCGCAGCGGAGGCGCTCCGGACCACGACAACGGTCGAGTCTGCCCTGGATCTGAACACCGCCACGGCAGCCCAGCTGCGGGCGCTGCCGGGGATGGGAGACGCCTATGTGCGGCGGGTACTGGACGGGCGACCGTACACCGCGAAGAACCAGCTGGTCACCCGCGGCATCCTGCCGCAATCGGCTTACGAACGGATTCGGGATCGCATCGTCGCGCACCGCCCGCCTCGCCCGTGACCCCGGTCGTGATCGTCGGAGTGACTGTCTACTTTTTTGCTTGCGTTAGTAACGTGACTTTCGTTACTCTCCACCTGCAGCAAACAAGAGCTAGCCCCACGATTGCGAACACCGTTCGCGTCGTGGGGCTGATTTTTCGCCCTGTTCCGCTGATCCCCACGCACATAACCCGATTGGGTGATAGCCGGCTGTACGGGCGGCGGGCGTAGAGTAAGCTAGGCTTCCTCTGGGCTCCGTCTAGGCTCCCGTAAGGGCCTCTGGCCGCCTCCTCTCCCATGCCCAACGCGCCGCTCATCACGCCACCACACTGCGCCGCGCCGCAGCCGTTCGGCGGCTTGGCACGGCAGGTATCTCGTGGAGGGGTGGCCGTACTCGCAATGCTCGGAGCGTTGCTTCTGTCCGGCTGCCAGAGCCTGGACGCCACAAGCGCCTCCGGCGCCGCGCAGGTGCGGTTCCTCAACACATCGCGCAATGCCGGCTCGCTTGATCTGTACATGAACGGCGCGGGCGCCGCCTATAACCTGGGGTTTACGTCCTTCACCACCTATGTGCCGTTCGCGCCGGGGAACTATGCGGTAACCGCCGCGCGGGCAAACACAGGGCAGACGCTGGTTGGAACGCATGCCGCGTTCGCCCCTGGGCACCTCTACACCGCGGTCGTCGTGCATGCACTCAACGGCCTGAGTGAAACGATCTACGAGGACCAAAACGCGCCGGCAGCTCCAAACGCTGTGGCGGTGCGGGTGCTCGACGACGCAGATGACCTGGGACCCGTGGATGTATACGTGCGCCTGGCCGGCAACGCAGCC
>CAXTFS010000040.1:0-16177 GCA_964243395.1 uncultured Acidobacteriaceae bacterium
GTGCAGACCGATCACATCGACTGGGGCTTTCGCATCGCGCAGCTGTGGGGGCAGGATTACCGCTACACCACCAGCAAGGGAATTTTTTCGCGGCAACTGCTCGCCCGCAATCATGAGTACGGCTATGACCCCATCATGTTCTATGTGGATGTGTACTTCCCACATGTTGCGAAGGGGATGAACATCCGCGCGGGACGCTATGTGTCCCTGCCCGACATCGAAGCACAACTCGCGCCCAATAACTACACGTATTCGCACTCCGTGCTATACACGCTGGATCCTTATACCCAAACCGGGATCGTTGCGAGCATCAAGCTATCGGATCACTGGCTGGTGCAGGCGGGCTTCTCGGGCGGCAATGACGTGGCTCCCTGGACCAAGGATGTCAAGCCGACAGGCACCTTCTGCGCGGATTACACCTGGAGCAAGGGCGGCGATGCGCTGTACACCTGCGCCAATTCTTTCAACGATGGTAAGTACGCCTATAACAACGTGCAGAGTTATTACGAGACCTGGTACCACGTGATCAATGCCCATTGGCATACGGACACGGAGACCTGGTACATGTATGAGCGCGATGTGCCCAACGTCGCCGGCGATGTTGCCAACCCTGTGCCCACCGAAACCGGCGCCAACGGTGCGCATTGCAGCTATGGGGAGCAGCGCTGCTTTGCTCCCGAAGTCGCCGTGGTGAACTACCTGGAACACGAGTTCAATGCGCGTAACTACCTTTCCATTCGCAATGAATTTGTAGATGACCTCAAGGGTCAGCGCACTGGCTACGTCACAGACTATTCAGAACACCTGATCAGCTATGGGCATTGGATTGGATCCACGGTGTTGTTTCGGCCGGAGATCCGGCTGGAGCGCTCATACCAGGCCAAGGCCTATGACCTGGGCACAAAGAAAATCCAGTTCGTCGTCGCCGGCGATGTGACATACCACTTCTAAATTCCGCGCGGAGGCGTGAACATGCTTGACGTTCTTGGTGTCGTTTATACCGTTGCGATGTTTCTGTTGGCTCAACTGTATGTCGGCGGCTGTGACCGCCTGAAGGGGGGACGCCCGTGATCCTGAATGTCATCCTGCTGCTGCTGTCCGCCGCGCTTCTCGTGTATCTGGTGTACGCCCTGCTTCGTCCGGAGAAGTTCTAGCTATGAGTCTGAACGGTTGGCTCCAAATCACAGTCTTTCTTGCTGCGGTCCTGCTGTTGGCCAAGCCGATGGGCAGCTACATGACGCGCGTCTTTGAGCGCCGCCGCACGTATCTGGACCCGGTGCTTGTGCCCTGCGAGCGTCTCTTGTATCGCGTCACAGGGGTCAACCCCGACGAGGAGATGCGGTGGACGCAGTACGCGCTCGCCATGCTGGCCTTTGCCGCCAGCACGATGTTGCTGACGTATCTCATCCAGCGGGTACAGCACGTTCTGCCGCTGAACCCACAGGGGCTGGCCAACGTAGAGCCGTGGCTCGCGTTTAACACGGCGGTATCGTTTACCACGAACACCAACTGGCAGTCCTACAGTCCTGAATCGACGATGAGTTATCTCACGCAGATGCTGGGACTCGCGCCGCATATGTTCTGGTCTGCGGCGACGGGCATGGCGCTGGCGATTGCCTTTGTGCGCGGCATCGCACGTCGCGAGATGAAGACGCTCGGCAACTTCTGGGTGGATCTTACGCGCGCTACGTTATGGATCCTGCTACCCATCAGCCTGCTGTACTCGCTGGCACTTGTGTCGCAGGGCGTCGTGCAGAACTTTCGCGCCTACGACACCGTTAAGCTCGTCGAGCCGCAGAAGGTTGCGTCGGCTGACGGAAAGACAACGACGACTGTTACCACGCAAACGATCGCGCAGGGCCCCGTCGCTTCGCAGGAAGCAATCAAGATGCTGGGCACCAACGGAGGCGGCTTCTTCAATGCCAACAGCGCCCATCCGTTTGAGAACCCCACACCGCTGACGAACTTTCTGCAGATGCTCTCCATCTTCCTGATACCCGCTGGCTTGGCGATCACGTTGGGGCAGATGGTTGGCTCGCCAAAGCATGGCTGGGCCGTGCTGGCCGCGATGGGTGTGCTGTGGTTTGCGGGAACGTTTACCGCGTACTGGGCGGAGGCGCAACCGAATTCGCTGTTGCATGGTGTGGACGCACACGCATTCCTCGTGCAGCCTGGCGGCAATATGGAAGGCAAGGAGGTGCGCTTCGGCATCGTTAACTCCGCGCTATTTGCCACTGTGACAACGGATGCGAGTTGTGGCGCCGTGAACTCCATGCATGACAGCTTCATGCCGCTTGGAGGCATGGTGCCGATGGTGAACATCCTGCTGGGTGAAGTGGTCTTCGGCGGCGTGGGTGCGGGTCTCTACGGCATGCTTGTCTTTGTCGTTATGTCTGTCTTCATTGCCGGCCTGATGGTTGGTCGAACCCCTGAATATCTGGGCAAGAAGATTGAAGCTTATGACGTGCAGATGGCGATGCTGTATCTGCTGATCTTCCCGCTGCTGATTCTTGGCTTCTCTGCTGTCTCGGTGTTGATGCCGAACCTCGGGTTGAGCAGTCTCGCGAACCATGGCCCGCATGGCTTGAGCGAGATCCTCTACGCCTACACCTCGGCCACGGGCAACAACGGCTCAGCCTTTGCAGGGCTGAATGCGAACACGCACTGGTACAACGGTTCGCTTGGAATTGCGATGTTCTTTGGCCGCTTCATGATGATCGTGCCGATGCTGGCCATCGCAGGCAACCTGGCTGGAAAGAAGATTGTGCCTGCATCCGCGGGTACGTTCCCTGTGACGACGCCGCTGTTTGCCGTGCTGCTTGTGGGTGTCATCGTAATCGTCGGTGCGCTGACGTTCTTCCCCGCGCTTTCGCTTGGACCGGTGCTGGAGCACCTGTTGATGCGGTCCGGGGAGGCCTTCTGATATGACACGCGCCTCGATGCTGATCCGCACACGAGCCCTCCGGAAAGAAAGAGAACACCCTATGTCCAAGCAAGCGAACCGCCGCTCGTTGTTTGACTCAAAGATCGTTCGCAGAGCCTCCGTAGATGCTCTACGTAAGCTGAACCCGCGCGTCATGATGCGCAATCCAGTGATGTTTGTTGTGGAACTGGGCAGCGTCCTCACCGCCGTGCTGCTCCTGGTGGATCTTGTGACGCATCACGGGGCCTCTCGCTTCAACGTGCAGATCACATTGTGGCTCTGGTTCACGGTGCTGTTTGCCAACTTTGCCGAAGCCATGGCCGAAGGAAGAGGCAAGGCGCAGGCCGATGCGTTGCGGCTGGCCAAGTCAGAGACGACAGCGTATCGGCTCAACAAGGCCGGTGTAGTGGAGGAGGTCCCCAGCTCCCAGTTGCGTGTGGATGACACGGTACGAGTTGTTGCGGGGCAGATGGTTCCCGGCGATGGCGAGGTCACGCAGGGCGTTGCGTCTGTAGATGAGTCGGCGATCACGGGTGAATCGGCACCCGTCATTCGCGAAGCAGGCGGCGATCGATCGGCTGTCACGGGTGGCACGCGCGTGCTCTCCGATGCGATCACGGTCCGCATCACCTCCAACCCTGGCGAGACCTTCCTCGATCGCATGATCGCGCTGGTGGAAGGTGCGGAGCGGCAGAAGACGCCCAATGAAATTGCGCTCAACATCCTGCTTGCTGGCTTGACGATTATTTTTCTGTTGGCCGTTGTCACCCTGCAGCCGTTCGCAATGTATTCAGGTGCACCACAGACCGTGTTCGTGCTCATCTCGCTGCTGGTGTGCCTGATTCCAACCACCATCGGTGGCCTGCTCTCTGCCATCGGTATCGCGGGCATGGATCGGCTGGTACAGCACAATGTGCTGGCGACGTCCGGACGTGCTGTAGAGGCCGCTGGCGACGTGAATACCCTGTTGCTGGATAAGACGGGAACGATCACCATCGGCAACCGGCAGGCGACAGAGTTTGTTCCTGCGCCGGGTGTTTCGGCAAGTCAACTTGCAGATGCCGCGCAGCTGTCGTCACTGTCTGATGAGACACCGGAGGGGCGCTCGATCGTTGTGCTGGCCAAGGAGCAGTACAACCTGCGTGGACGTGAGTTAGGGCAGCTCAATGCAGAGTTCGTTCCATTCTCTGCAACGACGCGTATGAGTGGGATCGAAGTGGATGGCCGCAGTATTCGCAAAGGCGCGGCCGACGCGATCGCCGGCTATCTGCAGGAGCATAACGCAGAGATGCCCGTCGAGGTGCGCAACGCCGTGGAGGAGATCGGGCGCAAGGGTGGAACGCCGCTGGTCGTTGCTGAAAATGGGCAGGCGCTCGGCGTCATCTACCTGAAGGACGTGGTGAAGGGCGGCATGCGGGAGCGCTTCGATCAGCTGCGGGCCATGGGTATTCGCACCGTGATGATCACGGGCGATAACCCGCTGACGGCGGCGGCGATCGCGCGTGAAGCCGGCGTGGATGACTTCCTCGCCGAGGCCAAGCCAAAGGACAAGATGGACCTGATCAAGCGTGAGCAGGCCGATGGCAAGCTGGTCGCCATGACGGGTGACGGCACCAACGACGCACCCGCGCTCGCCCAGGCAGACGTTGGCGTGGCGATGAATTCGGGCACGCAGGCCGCGAAGGAAGCAGGCAACATGGTCGATCTCGACTCAAACCCGACAAAGTTGATTGAGATCGTCGCGATCGGGAAGCAGTTGTTGATGACGCGCGGTGCGCTGACTACCTTTTCTATTTCGAACGATGTGGCCAAGTATTTCGCGATCATTCCTGCGATGTTTGCCGGCGTATTCCCTGTCTTGAATGCGTTGAACGTGATGCATCTGCACAACGCGCAGTCCGCGGTGCTTTCTGCCGTGATCTTCAATGCACTGATCATCGTGGCACTGATTCCGCTCGCGTTGCGCGGTGTGAGTTACAGGCCCATGTCCGCCGCTGCTCTGCTTCAACGCAACCTAGTGGTCTATGGACTGGGTGGCCTGGTCGCACCGTTCATCGGGATCAAGTTGCTGGACATGCTGATCGTTGCCTTGCACCTGGCGTAGATCGCACAAAGTAAGGAGAACTTATGAAGAAGCAATTGACGACCGCTTGCCTGTACACCGTGTTCACTGCCCTGCTGCTTGGCATTGGCTATCCACTTCTGATCACCGCGATTGCGCACCTTACGATGCACAACAAGGCCGATGGACAGCTGCTGTCTCGAGATGGGGCCCTGATCGGCTCTGCGCTGATCGGGCAGCCGTTTACGGGGCCGGGCTACTTCCATAGCCGGCCCTCTGCAGCGGGCACGGGCTACGATGCGTCCTCATCATCCGGTTCCAACCTGGGGCCGACCAACAAGGCTTTGAGCGATCGCGTAGCGGCCAGTGTGAAGTCTGAGCACGATGGCGGACCGGTCCCGGTGGATCTTGTGACGGCATCGGGATCAGGACTCGATCCGGACATCACACCGGCTGCTGCGCTTTACCAGGTGCCTCGGATCGCCAGGGAGCGGCACATGAACGAAGACGTGGTCAAGACGCTTGTGCAGCAGCACATTACACCCCGCCAGTTTGGTTTGCTTGGCGAGGCGCGCGTCAATGTGCTCGGCTTAAATCTGGCGCTTGGTGCGAACCCCACCCTGTCACAGTGAAGAGCACAGTAAGGATTACTTGCAAAGAACGTCGCCGGACGTGCATCCTACCCTTTAAACCGAGGGAGCCATGGCGCGCACGCAAGCAAGGCACACGCAGCAGCAACAATCCGTTCCTTCCACGGTTCTGCTGCTGTTGGCAGGATTGTTCTCCTGCACATCGCTTACAGGCTGCCTGCTGATCGGCGGTTCGAGCCGTGGTGGCTTCTTTATCTTCCCCGGCAGCCTGGGATTGATTGTGCTGATTGTGATTATCGCTCTGGTGTTGCGACGCCGTTAAGGTACGCTGATCCGCCACAAAGCTCGTCCGTGATGAGCCCAGGCTCGCCGCGGGCCTTGGCTGTTCAGAGCTTGGAAGTCACTTAGTGCAGGTTGCGGTGGGGCTATGAAGAGCATGTAGCTGTGCTGGTGGCGCTCGCCACGTTCGCCATGCAGCAGGTCAGTCGCACAGTCTTTCGTAAAACGAAGTATCAACGATTCGTCATACAGACGAGGCGCCGTTCTCATCAGTTGTACGACGGGTTGGGTATAGTGGGAGGGCATCTGTGACTCGATCGCCGTAGGCACACAGAGGCAGCCTCATCCTCCTGGGAGATCGCCCGCACGCAGGGCCCAGAGATCAACCAGCACAAGAATGGGGCTGCACGTGGCAATACATCTCATTAATCCCAGCGACAATTCCTTTGGCACTGCGGTGATTACGCCGCGTTGGTTGTTTGTGTTAGCTGCCGCGACACCACGCTCGATGGGCGATCCGATCCTGGTGGATGAGTCGTTGGAGCAGTTGGATCCGGAGACGATCCAGCCCGGTGATGTGGTCGGCATCAGTGTGCACACTGGCAATGCACTGCGTGGCTATGAGGTAGGACGGTTAGCCCACCAGCGTGGAGCCACTGTGATCTATGGCGGCATTCACGCCACGCTCTTCCCCGAAGAACCCTTCGAACGCGGCCTTGCGGACGCGGTTGTGAAGGGCGATGGCGATGTTGCCTGGGGGCGCGTGTTGCGCGACCTGGAACGTGGCGACGCGCAGCGCATCTACGATGGCGGCAAGATCGAAGGCGACGAGTTTCTGGCGGCGCGCTGGGATCTTATGCAGACCGACAAGTACATGTGGGCCTCGGTGCAGACGATCCGCGGATGTCCGAAGCACTGCTCGTTCTGCTCCGTGTGGCGCACCGATGGACAGAAGCCGCGGCAAAGGACCTTTGAGAGCGTGATCGACGAGATCATCGATCTGCGCCGCAAAGGCTTCCGCTTCATCGCCCTGGCCGACGACAACTTCTACCCCGTTACGTTGACCGATTTACGCCTGGCGCGCGAGCAGAACAATGCCGACAAGGTCGAATCGTTGATGGCGGTACGCAACGAACGCTTTGCGCTGATGGCGGAGTTGGCAAAGCTGCCGAAGGACATGGTCTTCTTTACGCAGATCACGATGGAGTCCGCGGAGGACCCTGAGTATCTCGACGCGATGCGACGCGCAAACATCAAGGGTGCATTGGTGGGCGTGGAAGCGGTGACGCCGGAAGGTCTGAAGGCGGTCTATAAGGACTTCAATTACTCCGGCGATCGCCTGGTAGAGCAGCTGCAAACCTTCCGCAAACACGGCTTGCACGTGCTTGGATCGTTCATCTTTGGGCTGCCGACCGACAAGCCGGGCACCTTCGATGCGACGGTGGAGCTGGCGATGAAAGCCGATGTCACCTTTGCCCAGTTTGTGATGATGACGCCTTTTCCGGGAACCGTGGACTTCGGCCGCTGGGAAAAAGAGCAGGCCGTGCAGCCGGAGACCGTGGAAGGCACACCGCTCACCCGTTACTGGCTGATCCCGACCGCGATCCGCCCGAAGATGTTTACGCCGCACCCGTCGATGGCCTCCACGGAGATCAGCCAGCGGACGCAGAAGGTGTGGGACCGCTTCTACGAGTTCGGCGCTATCTGGAAGCGATCGGCCTGCACACCCACGCTGCGCGCGCGCCTGGCCTTTGTGCTGCTGTCCAAGCTGTACCGGCAGATGTATGCCGGCACAGGGATCTCAACTGACAGCGCCCGGCGTAAGAAGGCGAAGACCTCCGCTCGCTGGATTGCACGGCAGACCCGCAAGATCTTTCAGGCAAAGCCGATGCCGGAACTCAGCTATCCGGTGTGGGCTCCGCGGCCACAGCGTAAGCCAAAGCTGACGCAGTTGACGATCGAAGCTCGTTCGCTCCCCTCACCGACAGCCTAGATAGCTGCTCGGCATTGTAGGACCCCTACAAGGAAAGACCCCATCCACAGCTCGTGGATGGGGTCTCTGATTTGCATTGCTGGAACTTAGCGATGTCCGCCGCCGCCGCCGCCATGGAAGCCGCCGCCACCGCCTCCGCCGTGGAACCCACCACCACCACCGAAGCCGCCGCCTCCATGGAAGCCACCGCCTCCGCCTACAGCGCCACCGGTGAAGCCACGACCGCCACCGGCATAGCCGCCACCGCGGGCGTATCCACCATAACCGCCGCCGCGTGCATAGCCGTAGCTACCACGACCGTAGCCGTAACCATAGCCGCCGCGACCGTAGCCGATGCCACGGCCATAGCCGTAACCGTAGCCACGATACCCGTAGCCGCCGCGGAACCAGGGTCCAGCCCCAATGAAGATGCCGTTAGAGAACCAGCTCGGGCCGTAGAAGCCATAGGGCGCGCAGGCGTAGGGGGCGTAGTCGTAGTAGCCATAGGAGCAGGCGGGTGCGGCGTAGCCATAGCCACCATAGCCGTAGCCCGGGTAGCCGTAGCCGCCGCCGATGCCGACGCCAACCGAAACCTGGGCATGCGCCAACGTCGCAGGAACCAAGAAAATGGACAACAAAGCTAAATAGCGAAGAAATCGCATGTCTTCCTCCAAGGGTTGGTCGCTGCCAAACCTCTGGGGCCAGTCACCATGGCTGGCCCTATCCTAGAAGGAACCCATATCGACCCGAAATGTTGCCCAGCGGGTAGGATCGGGTCTGGAGGCGGGCAAGCTTGGTTCTGCTGCTCTGGAGTGCGTTTCTGATTGCGTTCAGCGCGCTCCTGCCGCTGATCAATCCGCTGGGGTCGGCGCTGGTGTTTCTGGGGCTGGTGGGCGAAGCGCCGCCGGAGGTCTACCGCTCCCTGGCGCGGCGGATCGCGATCAACAACATCGCGTTTCTGGCCGTGATCGAGCTGCTGGGCTCAGCCATCCTGAACTTCTTTGGGGTGTCGCTGCCGATCGTGCAGGTCTCGGGCGGCATCGTGATCGCCTCGATCGGCTGGTCGGTGCTGAACGAGAAGGACTCGGCCGCCAGCACCCGGGACAAGCGCGAAGAGGCCGCCTTCAGCACAGACCAGACCCTCCGCCTGCTCGAGGGCAAGACCTTCTACCCGTTCACCTTCCCCATCACGTCTGGCCCGGGCACGCTGGTGGTCATGCTGACGCTCAGCGCACGCTTCTCCGGCGGCGCGCTAACGCCCAACATCGTGGGGCACGTGGGGCTGTTTTTGGCGTTCCTGGTGCTGAGCGGACTGGTCTACATCTGCTACGCCTACGCGCCGCGCATCACCAAGGCCATTCCGCCGACCACCGCCCACGGGATCCTGCGGGTGGTGGCGTTCATTCTGCTGTGCATCGGGGTGCAGATTGCGTGGAATGGCCTGGCGCAGCTGCTGGGCGGGTTGCTGCGACGATAAGGGTTTAGCCCGCTCCTGTCCGGTGCATTTCGCGGAAGGTCCCAATCTGAACACGGTTCGTAACCTGCACGATCTGGCTGTGACTCGCAACTCCGGTGCAGGGTCAGTGAGGCAACAGCGTCCAGACTCCGCCAGTCCCTATGCAAGGAATGTGGGCGCAGTGACTCTCACTGGATTGGCCCAGGCCGATTCGAAGAGATCAGCCCAAATCCTGAACGTTTTTAAGTACGAGCCGCTTACTGCACGACCAGCGTGGCTGCCACCTGGTGCGTGACGGTCACCGTGCCCTGCGTGGCCACGGCGGTGATGGTGAAGCTGCTCGTGCCGGTATACAGTTTCGGGCCACTTGTCCCACCGCTGCAGCCGACCAGCGCCCCAGCACCGAAAAGGGCGAGCAAGCACATGAAGAGCATCGGCAGGCGGCGTTTGCGGGAGTACAGGCAAAGACCGAACACGCCGCAGAACAGGACGCCGCCTCTCAAGTTCGAAGGAGAGGGGACACGTTCAAGTTCCGCACTTGTAGCAGGTGGCGAGACCACCACGTTGATTGTGGAGGGTTGCCCGCTGAGGGTGGCCGTAGACGGCGCGCAGGCGTAGTTAGCCGGGAGTCCTGTGCAGCTCAAAGCAAGGCTTCCGCTGAAAGCTGCCAATGGTGTCACACCCAAGCCATACGTCGCGCTCGCGCCTGCTTTGACCGTCTGGGTTGCCGACGCAAGTGCGAGCTGAAAATCAGTAATGGTCTGACTGACGGCGCTTCCCGCAACCGCGGTGAACGCTTTATCGCCCGAGTAGCTCGGAACGAGACTGTATTGACCTACCGCCAGCCCCGTGAGCGTGAAGGCGGCTGCTCCCGTGGCGTCTAGCGTCTGTTGACCAAACGAGGTCGATCCACTCGCCAGGGTAACGGTTCCCGTTGGAATCGCAGACCCTGCTCCCTTGACCTGGACAGACACCATGACCGAACTGCCAACCAGCGCCTGTGCCGCACTGCTTTGCAGCGTAAGAGTGGGTGTCGCCTTTGGAAAGACAGATAGGAAGATGGAAATATTCTGGGTCTTATAGTTGGTGACGATGATATCCGGAAGACCATCTCCGTTAAGGTCAGCGACTTTCAGCACACCGCTTCCGAGGTCCAAAGCAGCCGTGAAGTCTGGCATCGCCTGCGAAAATTTGCCGCTGCCGTCATTTAACAAAACGCTGAGGGCCTGCGCGCTGTCGTCAGCAACTACCACATCAGCGGTGCCGTTCCCGTCCAGATCAGCTGCTGCGACCAGAGGAGGACCAGAGGCCTGAACGCCGGTTGAGGATGTTGCAGCAATGGGCAGAATCTTGGGTTGATCAAGACCGGAGAGAAAGGTGCCATCCCCTTTCCCAAAGTAGAGAGCAACGACATCTGGGGCGCCCAGAAGGAAGTCGAGCTTTCCGTCTCCATTAAAGTCTGCGGACGCGAGCGTGATGCCGAGGCTGTCGGGAAAGTTGCTGACCACGGCAGACGGAACCTGAAAGCTACCATCGCCCTTTCCCAAAGTGAGTTCGACCTGTCCAGAGTTATAGGCCGCTGTAAGGAAATCGACGTGGCCGTCTCCGTTGAAGTCGCCTACCGCCAGTCCCGTATTGAAGTAGGACCCGTAGGGGCCCGGGGGCGCCAACTGTTGGAAATTACCCTTGCCATCCCCGAGCTCGACATCTACGGCTGGATTGCTACCAGATATGAGATCCAGATGTTTATCACCATTTACGTCTACCAAGGCACCGTTGATGAAGCCGTAGGTGGATTGTAGAATTTGGCCCTGCGTAAAGGTTCCATCGCCGTTGCCTAACAGGACGATATCGTACTGCAGACCACCAACTGGAGCGACGATGAGGTCCTGTTTTCCGTCCTCGTTGAGGTCGCCCGCGACCAGTGATCCCAGGCCACCGTAACCCGTCGCCGTAAGCGTGGTGATGATCGGCGAACCGAAACCACCTTTACCGTTGTTCAGGTAAACGACAACTTTATTGCTGAAGTCGTCAGTGACGGCAAGGTCGGGAAAGCCATCGCCGTTGAAGTCCGCCACGGCTAGACCCGTTAGGTGCTGGAACCCGGTAGCGATGTCCTGCCGAGCACTGTATTGAATCGTTGCTGCGGGAAGATGCCAGACTCCAGATACGAACAAGAAAACAGCGACGAGACACTTCCGCAACATAGACAGCGAACCCGAGTGTGATTTGAAGGACGGCGGAAGTGTAACAAAACGCTTTACTGGAGCAACGGTACGTTAGTGTGTTCCCCCGGGGTCGCCGTTATGGATAAATCCGGTTCAGGGTGCGGGCGAAGGGGATGGTTTCGCGGACGTGTTCCAGGCCGCAGATCCAGGCTACGCAGCGTTCTATGCCCATGCCGAAGCCGGAGTGGGGGACGGAGCCGTATTTGCGCAGGTCGAGGTACCACTGGAAGGCGGCCAGTGGGAGGTTGTGGGCCTCTATGCGGGATTTCAGGAGGTCGTGGTCGTCTACGCGCTGGCTGCCGCCGATGATTTCGCCGTAGCCTTCGGGGGCCAGGACGTCGACGCAGAGGGCCTTGGTGGGGTCCTGCGGGTCGGGCTGCATGTAGAAGGCTTTGACGGCGGCGGGGTAGCGGTGGACCATGACGGGTTTGTCGAACTGGGAGCTGATGTAGGTCTCGTCGGGGGAGCCGAAATCGTCGCCGTAGGTGTGCGGATGCTCAATTTTGCCGGCCTGGAAGGCGTCTTCGAGCATGGCGTGGGCCTCGTCGTAGGTGAGGCGTGGGAAGCCGCCGCTGGTTTTGGCGTGGTGGTGGGCGCTCGAGGCTTCGCCGGATTGGGCCGGGACAGACGGGTCGCTGCCTGTTCCGTTCGCGGGCGATGGAAGCGGTGGCAGGTTGGCTGTCGAGGGAACCAGGCCGAAGGCGGGTGGGGCCTGGGCCTCGCTGGTTACCGGGGCTTGGGCGGGGGCAACAGCAGATCCCTCCGCGTTGCTGCGGGATGAAAACTCTAAGCGGCTGCTGGGTGACATCCCAAGGGGGCTGGTGGGTGACGAAGCAACATTTTCTGGGGCGGGTGCGAGGACGGCCTCAAGTTTGGCGATGTCCTTGCCGATAACGCTCAAGTCGGCGCGGTGGGTTTCGAGCACGCGCTTGACGATGTGGGTGAGAAAGCCTTCGGCGAGGGTCATGAGGCCGTCGAGGTCGAGGTAGGTGACCTCGGGCTCGATCATCCAGAATTCGGTGAGATGACGGCGCGTTTTGGACTTTTCGGCGCGAAAGGTGGGGCCAAAGCTGTAGACCTTGCCGAGCGCAAGGGCGGTGGCTTCGAGGTAGAGCTGGCCGGACTGGGTGAGGTAGGCCTTTTCGTTCTCGAAGTAGTCCATTTCGAAGAGTTCGGAGGTGCCTTCGCAGGCGTTGGGGGTGAGCACAGGTGGGTCGGTGCGGATAAAGCCGTGCGTGTCGAAGTACTCGGCGGCGGCGCGCATGATCGTGGCGCGGACGCGGAGGATGGCCGCCTGGCGTGGGGTGCGCAGCCAGAGGTGGCGGTGCTCCATGAGGAAGTCGACGCCGTGCTCCTTGCGGGAGATGGGGTAAGGGGTGTCTTCAGAGATCTTTTGGGTGACGGTGACGCCGGTGACGTCGAGCTCGACGCCGGAGGGGGCACGGCTGTCTTCGCGGACTGCGCCGGTGACGACGAGGGAGCTCTCGAGGGTGAGGCCTTTCAGGGTTGCGAAGGTGTCATCAGAGACCTGGGCCTTGGGGACGATGCCCTGCACGGTGCCGGTACCGTCGCGGAAGGTGGGAAAGAGGAGTTTGCCGGAGGAGCGGAGGTTATAGAGCCAGCCGCGCAGGGTGACGGTTTCGCCGATGTGCTGCGGGAGCTCGGCGATGGTGGTCAGGGGAGCGGCGGCGGCGGGGGATGGTGCGGATGTGGCGAGATCGCTCATGGCTGAGCTTGATTCTAGTCGGGCTGGCGCGACCTCGTGGCGGCGTACGGCGCCCACTCCTCGCGCCTGGGAAGGAGAAGTGGACGCCGAGGCTAGTTGGCGCGGGCCATGGGTTGCATTGCGAAGACGGTGTCGAGTTGGGCGGTGAGCACGCGGTTGACCTCGGGGTCAGGGAAGGGGAAGCGCTCCTGCAGGAGGCGGACGGGACCGCGCTCGATCCCGAGCAGTTCGGGGCGGAGGTCGCGCAGGCGGAGCAGGGCCTCGTGAAGCGCGAGGCGGACGGGAAGGCTGGCGGGGTAGCGCACGACGAGGTCGACGAGGCCGCGCACGAGGTCGCGTTCGCCGGTGAGGAGCAGGGCAGCGTCGCGGCCGGCACCCGCGGCGAAGACGCCCAGGAGCTGCTCGAGCCGGGAGAGATAGAGGTTTAGGTCCGTGCCGCGGGGCAGGGTGTAGCGGCCAGGCTGTGGGGAGACGGCGGCGTCGCCATAGCCGGCCACGAGGTGGTGCGCGAGCTGCCCCCAAAGACTTTGCGCGCCGGCGTGCACCTCGCCCCAGTTCAGGGTGACGGTGACGGTGGCCGGCTCCGGGGATGTTGTCGCGAAGGGGGCGGTATGCAGGTACGCGCTGGATTCAGGGGCTTGTTCCACCGGCTCGGCGTTGGCCAGCCGATCGCTGACGACTGCCTCGGGCTCCTGCGCTTCGCCGGGAGCATGGGCGGCAGGGATGATGCGGAGCGTGGCGGTGGCGCCCTCCGCCGTGGCTTCGAGGTGAACCGCGACGGCGGCGACGGCACCTGCCTCGCGCGCGTAGGCAGCGGCTGCGTCGTCGGGCCAGGGCTGGCCGAGCATGGCAAAACCGGCGCCTTCGGCCCAGGGCACGAGCGTTGCAGCCTCAAAGCCGAGCAGCGCCCAGGCGCCTTCGGCCAGGTAGAGCGGCAGCGCGCGGCTGAGGCGACCAGCAGCGTCCGGCAGCTGCGCGGTCTCGTCCGTAAGCGGCTGCGCCAGGGTGGCGGAGGAGCCGAGAAACAGCACTCCGGCGCGCCGGGGAGCGGTGCCGCTGTATAGCGCGCGTGCCGGCGAGTTCGGCGGCAGCCAGATGGGTCCGTCGATCCGCAACAGGGCCGGCTGTGGTGGCTCTTTGGCAGCGCCCAATTCGCGGCGGCGGATCTCGGCGACCCAGGCCCGCAGCGGCTCGGTCCACTCCGGGCGGCCCTGCCGGTCGAGCTCGCGCACGAGTGCGAGTGCGTCGGCGGTCTGGCCGAGGTCAAGCGTGGCTTTGATCAGGTTATTGCCGACAAACAGACCGTGGACGGCGGGATCGAAGGCTGAGCGGGTGAGGCGAACGGCATCGTCGAGCAGGCCGCGCTGGCCCAGGTCGCCGCTAATACCCTGCAGCAGCACCGGTGGGGTGGGCACGCCGCCGCGGTCGAGCGCTTCCTTGTACAGGCCGACGGCAAGGGCGCGGTTGCCGCCTTCAAGCGCCAGGCGGCCAAGCCAAAGCAGCGGAAGCCACGCGTTGGGCAGGGTAGCGGCGCGTTCCAGGGCGCTCTGCCAGCCGGCGTCGCCCCCCTGTTCCCGGCCGCGCGCGGCGTACAGGCCGACGGCGTGATCCTGATTCGGGTCGGCTTCCAGCGCGCGCCACAGGGTGGCATCGGCTTCGTCCAGACGACCCTGGGCGCCCTGGGCCCGCGCCAGGTGTGCGAGCACAACCGAAGAGGGACCAAACTGGCCAAGGTAGGTGATGAAGACGTCCTCAGCTGCGGCAGCCTGACCGTTCGCCAGCAACACGAGGCCGTGGACGGTGGCGCCGCGGTCTTTCTGCGGGTCGATGGCCCCCAGATGGGCGGCGGCGGGCAGGATCTCCGCGGCGGCGCCCAGCTGCAGCGCATCGAGCAGGATCGGCGCGAGCGCGTCGGGGTGATGGCGCGCCTGTTCCAGGGCGTTGGGCAGCAATTCGCGCCGCCACTGGCTGGCAGGGATCAGGACCTCGCGACCGAAGTCGTCAAAAACGCGTACGGCGGGATCATTGACGGCGGCGTTGACCGGCGCTTCGGGTGAGGACGGTGCCGCTGCGCTGGATGCTTCAATCGCGGAGTTAACGGCGCTGAGATCGCCGGAGGACAGGTTGGAGGTGGAGGGGGCGGTCGGGACAGCGCGGGCCGGCGGCTCAGGTAGGGCCGGTGTGGCCTCTTTTTTGCGAAAGCGATCAAGCAGACTCATCGCCTTCCATTATCCGCGTTCGGGAGGCGATCGGGTTGGAAGCGGGCGAAAGTCGGCCTTCGGGTGAGCGCGACGCCGGTGTGGCAGCGTTTTCGACTGGCTGATAGCAATCGGGAGTTTCCAGCCCGAGGTCATGTTGGGCTCAAAGGCTTTCAGTGGGACGAGTTCAAGCCATCGCCCGCCGGGCGTCGCCGAATCTAGGACGTCCTGTGTGGCCGTGAGAGGGTGGCGGGCATGACTGTTGTCATAATGCCTTGAGTACAAGGAACAAAACACTGGGTAATCAGATCGTCGTAGGAATCAAGGGCGAAAGTCTTCAATTCAACGCGATATTTGCCAACTACGGGAGTCTTCCCGCGCAAGCTGTCACGCCAGATTGGACGGTTGTAGCATAAGTTCATCGTCTATCTCACAGACAGCTATCGCTGAGAAACCACACACAGAAAAACTGCGAAAAGTATCAGAATTACCCCAACGCCAACATCTTCTTTAACCTTGGCCCAACTTGCTATCCTGAGTGATTTTGCAGACTGCTTCCAGCTTGGCGCAAGCTCCTGATTTGGACTTGTGTCCTCTTCTCAGGGAACTCTTTGTACTTCAGATTTGCACAGGCGTGAATCCTGAAGGTGTGATGACCTGGTAGTTCTCTCGTTCACCTTCCGTATGGCCTCGGCTTTTCAGTCCTTGCCTGATTCTTTGAGATTATTGTCGGACATATGTGG
>CAXTFS010000041.1:0-10942 GCA_964243395.1 uncultured Acidobacteriaceae bacterium
AGGCCGCTACATTACGCTGCCCTGCGTGGTGACACGTGATCCGAAGTCCGGCAAGCGCAACGTCGGCATGTACCGCATGCAGGTCTATGACGGCCGATCGACCGGCATGCACTGGCAGCGGCAAAAGGTGGCGGCGGAGCACTTCCGTGATCGTTTGCGCTCCGCGACGAAGGACGTCGCGGGGGCCGTGGACGTTATGGCGCTTACCGCAGGCGGGACCGCCGCTGCGGGCGATCTGTCCAGCGTGCCGCAAACCGTGCTGACCAAAGTGCGGGGTGAGCGCATGGAGGTGGCCGTAGCGATTGGCACCGATCCGGCAACGACCTTCAGTGCCATCGTGCCCGCGCCGCCCGAGGTCGAAGAGTACCTCATCGCCGGCTTCCTGCGCCGCAAGGCCGTGGAGCTGGTGCGCTGTGAAACCGTCGATTTAGAGGTGCCGGCGCATGCGGAGATCGTGCTCGAAGGCTATGTGGAGCTGGGCGAGCTGCGCAGCGAGGGTCCCTTCGGCGACCACACCGGCTTCTACACCATGCCCGACGACTACCCCGTCTTCCACATCACCTGCATCACGCATCGCAAAGACCCGATCTACGCTGCCACCGTGGTGGGCAAGCCGCCGATGGAAGACGCGTGGATGGGCAAGGCCGTGGAGCGCATCTTTCTGCCGCTGATGAAGCTGACCCTGCCGGAGATCGTGGACATCAACCTGCCCGCCGAGGGCGTCTTCCACAACCTGATGATCGTGAGCATCCGCAAAAGCTACGCGGGCCATGCGCGCAAGGTGATGAGCGGCATCTGGGCGCTCGGTCAGGCGATGTTCACCAAGTGCATCGTCGTCGTGGACGAGGACTGCGACGTGCAGGACCTGGGCGAAGTCACGTTGCGGACCGCGAACAACATCGATCCGGAGCGGGATATCCAGTTCACCCTGGGCCCGGTGGATTCACTGGATCATGCGTCGCGATTGCCGAACTTTGGCTCGAAGATGGGCATCGATGCGACGCGGAAGTGGGCAGCGGAAGGCTTCACAAGACCCTGGCCGCAGATGCTGACGATGCCGGACGAGGTAAAGGCGAAGGTGAAGGGCATCTGCGAGGGGTTAGGGCTGTAAAGCAGGCCGAGCGAATAGGCTCCTTTTCGGATCACAGTCCTCAGCTCCCTGCACCCACAAGGCCTGCCACATCGATCTGACCTGATATGCTTCCCGGACGATGCGAGTCGCAGCGAAGGTTGTTTGTAGGTTGCCAACGATCCGACTCGTTGTGGCATGCCAGGCAGTCGCCTTGGCTGTTCTGGCCACGCCAGCGTGTGCGCAGTCGGCTTCTGGCCGCCTGGATATGTTTGAGGTCGGCCTGCAGACGACAGACATGCGTACCGGCTGCATTGGACGACAAAACTGTTATCTGCCATCGGCTGGTCTTGGCCTGGGAGTAACCGCCAACCTGAACCCACACTTTGCTCTTGACGCAAACTGGCTGAGTACAACGACCTCCAGTCAAGGTAGCGACAACTTTTCAGGAGGTCGTGCCACGGAGTTCCTCGCGGGGGTGCGGGCCGGAGTTCGTGCAAGACGGTACGAGTTGTTCTTGGAGGCGCAGCCCGGTGTCCTGCATTGGAGTCGCTCTGTCGGCACCGAAAGCTTCACACCTCCAAACACCTTCAACGTGACCTACGCTCCAGTGGATCGTTTTGTCAGTGCAGTGGGAGCAGGGATCGAGGTTTCACCAGCAGATCGTGTGCACATTCGCGCATTCGTGAGTGACTTGGTCGAGAAGCAAAACGCAGCGTGGAAGAACAACTTCCAACCCAACATCGGTGTGTACTTCGGAGTCGGCAAAATGAGGGATTGGCAGCCCCCTCTGTACCAGTCTGAAAAGGTCCATCGCTTCTTCGACGCCAAGTATTTCGCTTTGCTGGTCGGCGATCAACTCGCCGACACTGCTGATTCCGTGACCACGTTCCAATTCATGCACCATGGAATTCGTGAGGGTAACCCGGTTGATCGACCGTTGGTGAACTACGGCCTACCAGGGTTAATCAGCCTGCAGGTGATCGAGGTTGGACTGCTCACGGTGAGCATGTATGGATTGCATCGAGTGGGACACCACGGCATCGAACGCTCTGTCCCTTTCTGTGTGGGGGCTGATCACGCCGTGGCAGCCTACAACAACACCAAACTCTACTCGCGTTGACGTACGTCCCAGCCGCTTGAGTCTGAGTAAAGCAGCGGTGCCCGTATACTCACCAAGACAACAAAAGGCTTGAAGGAGACATGTTGGCGAAGGCAGAGATTGGCATCATCGGTGGCAGTGGCTTGTACAACATGCCGGGACTAACCGATGTTCGTGAAGAGAGTGTGGGGACGCCATTCGGCAAGCCAAGCGAGGTGTTTGTGCTGGGCAAGCTGGAAGGCCGCGACGTCGCGTTTTTGGCGCGGCACGGCAAGGGACATCGCATCCTGCCCAGCGAGTTGAACTTCCGCGCAAACATCTACGCGATGAAGGCGCTGGGCGTGACCAGCATCCTGAGCGTGAGCGCCGTGGGCAGCCTGAAGCAAGAGCACAAGCCGACCGACTTCGTGATCCCGGATCAGTTCATCGACCGTACGTTTGACCGCAAAGCGACCTTCTTCGGTGATGGCATCGTGGGGCATGTCGCGTTTGGCGATCCCGTGTGCGCGACGGTTGCAGGCGTGTTTGCGAAGGCCTGCGCAGAGGTCGGGGTTGTCGGCAAGCTGGGCGGCACGTATGTGTGCATCGACGGGCCGCAGTTCTCCACGCGTGCCGAGTCGAACCTCTATCGCAGCTGGGGCGCGGACATCATCGGCATGACCAATCTGCAGGAGGCCAAGCTGGCGCGTGAGGCCGAGATCAGCTACGCCACGCTGGCGATGGTCACCGACTACGACTGCTGGTACGAAGGTCATGATGATGTCACCGTGGAGCAGGTCATTGCGGTGATGCATCAGAACGCCGACCACGCGCAGCAGGTGGTGAAGGCTGCGGTGCGCTTGATGCCGAAAGATCTTAGCGGCAGCCCGGCGCAGAGTGCAGCGAAGTTTGCGATCATGACGGACCGTGCGCTGATACCGGCGGAGACCAAAGGCAAGCTGGACGTCTTGTTTGGCAAGTATTTGTAGGGCAGCCTATTGGCTCCGCTTGCGAGTAGCAGATCCCTCGCTGCGCTACGCAATGACAATGGTGTAGCTGTGCTGCGGGATGACAAACGTAAGAAGTTCTTGGGCTAGCCCGTCGGGTAGCCGTATTGGAGATGGATGTCGATTCTTGTTGTAGGTTCTGTTGCCTTTGATTCGTTGGAGACGCCGAGTGGCAAGCGCGAGCGCGTCCTGGGTGGCGCGGCCACGCACTTTGCGCTCTCCGCCAGCTTCTTTACCGATGTTCGCGTGATCGGCGTTGTGGGCGAGGACTTCCTGCCTGAACACGAGCAGGTGCTGACCGACAAGGGCGTCGACACGCGTGGCATCGAGCGCGCCCCCGGCCTCAGCTTCCACTGGACCGGCAGCTACCTCAAGGACCTCAACGCGGCGGATACGCTCGCCACCGATCTGAACGTCTTTGCCGAGTTCTCGCCCAAGATCCCTGCGGGCTATGAGGGTTCTGAGTTTCTGTTTCTGGCCAACATTGATCCCGTGCTGCAGGCGCGGGTGCGGACGCAGATGAACGGCGTGCGCATGGTGGCGGGCGACACGATGAACTACTGGATCGCCGCGCATCGTGAAAACCTGCTGCCGGTGTTGCGCGAAGTGGACGTGCTGCTGATCAATGATGGCGAGGCGCGCATGTTGAGCGGCGAGTCGAACGGCCTGAAAGCCGCGGAGCGCGTGCTCGAGCTCGGGCCCAAGACCCTGATCGTTAAGCACGGTGAGTACGGCGCGACAGCCTACTTTTCTACGCGCAGCTTCGGCGATGGTGTCCAGCGCAAACCATTCCGTGCACCGGCCATGCCGCTCGGCGAGGTCGTGGATCCAACCGGCGCAGGTGACTCCTTTGCCGGTGGCTTCTATGGCTATATCGCGTCGCAGCCGGCGCTGACCCCCGAGGTCTTCCGCAAGGCGATGTTTTACGGCAGCGTCATGGGGTCACTGGCCGTGGAGCGCTTCGGCACGGAGCGTCTGCAGAACACGACCCACGCTGAAGTGGAAACCCGCTTTGAGCACCTCCGCGAGCTGTCGCACCTGTAAGCTCCGAAGAGATCGATGAAAGAAGGCAGGTTCCCGTGCGATCCACTGCGCTGAAGAGCAGCTCGGCTCCGGGTAGTGGAAAGCGCGGTGGATCCAGGCTCGCCACGCGCCCCCGTGACCGCGGCAGCTTCTGGATTGAAGGCGATCCGGAAGCGATTCGCCCGCTGCAGCGCGGCGAAGGCATGCCGATCTTTGTAGCAAGCGTCCTGCTCGCTCTCGTGGCGCTGGCCGTGTGCTATCGGCATGGCTACACATTGCTCTACGGCGACGCGGTGGCGCACCTGGGCAACGCCCGCCGCATCATGGACTCGCACTACCCAGGGCTTTCGCAGCTCGGCGGTGCGTGGCTGCCCCTGCCGCACATCCTCATGCTGCCGTTCATTAGCAACACCGCGATGTGGCAGACGGGGCTCGCGGGCGCGCCGATGTCGATGCTCAGCTTCGCAGCCAGCGTCGTCGGCGTATGGCGTCTGTCGCGCCGCACCATGCGGCTGCGCTGGGCGCTGGTCGCCACGCTGCTGTACGCCTTCAACCCCAACCTGCTGTACCTCGCCACGACGGCCATGACCGAGGCACTCTTCCTCGCGCTGTTTGTTTGGTCAGTAGTAGCAACGGTGGAATGCGTCGAGGCAATGCGCGCGGCGGACCTCCTCGCAGCACGCGCGCGCATGTTTCTCGCCGGTTTGCTGGTGCTGCTGATGGTCTTTACGCGCTACGACGGCTGGATCATCGGCGCGGCAGTGTGGTGCTGCGTGGCATGGTCCCTGTGGCGCAGTGAGCAGGCCCTGCGGCAGCGGCTTCTGCCAACCTTCGCCGTGTTCACCGCCCTCTGTGCGCTGGGGCCGTTGCTGTGGTTCTGGTACAACGCGCACTTCGATGGCGACTGGCTCGACTTCATGCGTGGGCCGTACTCCGCGAAGCAGATTGAGCTGCGTACCGCGCCCCCGGGGCAACATTACCGCGGATGGCATAACCCCGCCTGGTCAGCCCTGTTCTTCCTGCGTACGGCGCAGGTCGATGCCGCCACCTGGGAGACTGGTTTCGCCCTGCTGTTGGCTGCGTTCTATGGCGTCTGGTTAACGTGGAAGCGGCGTGCCGAAACAGCATTCAGGGCTCGTGCAGAAAGTGTTGTCCTGCTGCTGTGGCTGCCCCTGCCGTTCTATATCTACTCGGTGGCGTATGGGTCGGTGCCCATCTTCATTCCGCAGCTTTGGCCGCACGCGTTCTATAACGCCCGCTATGGCATGGAGCTCCTCCCGGCGCTGTGTGTCTATGCAGCGCTGGCAGGGGAACGCTTCGACCTCTGGCTGCGGGCCGGATCCTCGAACTGGCAGCGCGCCGGGGCTCGCTTCTGGCCCACGGCCGCCGCAGTGCTCTGTGTGCTGAACTCCTTGCTGATGATGGGCGGACTCGGTTCCGCGGGCTTTCTGCGCTCGAGCGCCGTACGGTCGCGGCAGGCACGGGAAGCCGGTCTGGGCGGGTACCTGCCCGCCGCGCGACGGTATGCCTATCCGCTGGTCCTGGCCGAAGGCCTGGTGAATGCGCAGACGCGGGTGCCTTTTGAGCATTCCCTCGCCGCCGTGCTCGAGACCATGCCGGTCGATAAGCCGGTGCTGATGTCGGTCGCAGCGCACGTGGGCGCCGTGCAGGATGCAGGCCGCGATCTGCGCACCGTGGTCAGCGAAAACGATGAGATCGCCTGGAAGGCCGCACTGGCTGACCCTGCGGGCAAAGCCGCGTACGTCATCGCCATGGCGGGCGACCCTGTGGCAAAGGCCGTCGCAGCCCACCCTGAAGGGCTCGCCGAAATCGAAGTCGTGCGCACGACAGGGCAGCCCGTGGCGCGCATCTACCAGTCGGCCGATTACAAGCCGGCTGCTCGGTAGAGCTCGTCCTTCTCAGCAACAAGGTTGTTCGGCGGCCCGGCATCTTCGGTGGTGCGGGTTTGCGCTCTTCCACGGCTCCGCGGTGTTCTCCTCGTGGGGAAGCCGTATCCTGACTGCGGGGACACCTTTGTCGCGAGTCATACCTTTCGTAAAAGCCCAGGCATTCGGCAATGATTTTCTCCTTGTCGAGGAGACCCATGCGCTGCGGGCCCATGCCGCCGTGACGCGTGCGCTATGCGACCGGCATCTCGGCGTGGGCGCGGATGGCGTAGAGTTTCTCGACCGTCGACCCGACGGCGCCTGGTTCCTGCGGCTGTTCAATGCGGATGGCAGCGAAGCCGAGTTGAGCGGCAACGGCACCCGGTGTGTGGCGGCCTGGCTCGCCGAGAGTGAAGGCCTCGATGAGGTCGCGTTCGGCACCCATGGCGGCGAGCGGCGTTGCCACCTCATGGAGCGCAAGGACGGCGAGTTCTGGGTGGAAAGCAGCATGGGGGTACCCCGCGTCATGCGCCGCACCATCGAGGTTGCGGGTGTTCCCGGCGGCATTGAAGGCGCCATGGTGAACGTGGGAAACCCGCACTTTGTGCTGTTCCCCGATCGCGAAGACTTCGGCAGCCACGGCATGAGCTGGGAAGAGCTGGGCGGTCACATCAGCACAGACCCGATGTTCCGCTTCGGGACCAACGTGGAGTTTGTGCGTCCCCTCGCGCACGATGCGATCGCGTTTCGCATCTTCGAGCGCGGCTGTGGGCCGACGATGTCCTCCGGCACGGGAACTTGCGCGTCCTCTGCCGCTGCGATGGTGCTGAAAGGTGTCGCGCGGACGCTGACCGCCGCCGCGCCGGGCGGCGTCCAGAGCGTCCGGTGGATCGACGATCGATCCGAGATGCTGCTCACCGGCCCTGCGCGACTGGTGTGCAAGGGCGAGGCCTGGTTTGAAGGCTGACTCGGTGCGGCCGCGCTTGCGCCTTGGTGACCGTGTGGCCGTGGTATCGCCAGCATCAGGGGCCAGGGCAGAGCTGGTGGAGCGCGGTGTGTCACATCTGCGTTCGTTCGGGTATCAGCCGGTGGTGATGCCGCACGCACTCTCACGTGGGCCGCTGTATTACGCAGGAACAGCGCCGGAGCGGGCCTCGGACCTGCATGCAGCCTTCGCCGATCCGACGGTCGCCGGCGTGCTGTGCACACGTGGCGGCTGGGGTTCGGCCGAGCTGTTGCCGCTGCTCGACCGTGAGCTTCTACGCGCACATCCAAAGGTGTTTGTGGGCTATTCCGATCACACCTCCTTGCAAACCTGGTTCTGGAATGAGTGCGGTCTCCCGACGCTCTACGCCCCGATGGTGGCGGCCGATTGGTCGCGCGACGATGGCGTGCACGTGCCCTCCTGGCAAGCTGCGACAGGCGATCTTGCCTATGCGTTCCGTGAAGAGGATGGTTTGCGCACCCTGCAGCAAGGGGCCGTGCGTGGGCGCCTGCTGGGGGGATGTCTGTCGATCCTGGAAGCGGGACTGGGAACGCCGTGGGCGCTCCGCCTCGAGGAACCCACGATCCTCTTCCTGGAAGATATCGGTGTGAAGCCGTACCAGTGGGATCGCATGCTGCAGCATCTGCGCTTCGCCGGACTTATGCGCAACGTAAATGGCATCGTCTTCGGAGATATGTCGGCCAACGTAGAGCCGGGTGAGATGGCACTGCTGGAGGGAGCGATTCTGCATGCGTTGCGCGACTTCGAAGGCCCCATCGCAGCAGGTCTGCGCTGCGGCCATGTAAGCTCCGGCAACCGCTCGTTGACGCTGGGCGCGATGGCATCACTGGGGTGCGAAACGGCTGCGGTACTTACGGTCGATGGCAGCGGGCAGGAGACTCGGGAGGGGACACATGGGTGATGCGAGACATTTTCATCTGATCGGGATCTGTGGAACGGCAATGGCCTCGTTGGCTGGGATGTTGCAGGCATGTGGGCATCGCGTGACCGGCTCGGACACGGCCGCGTACCCGCCCATGAGCGATCAACTCGCCGCGATGGGCATCGCGGTGATGGAGCCGTACCGCGCCGGAAATCTGCAGCCCCCGCCCGATCTCATCGTGGTGGGCAACGCAATCTCACGTGGCAATCCGGAGCTGGAATATGCCTTGGACCAGCGCATCGCGATGACCTCCATGGCGCAGCTGATCCACGACGAGTTCCTGGTTGGCCGCGAGCGGTTGGTGGTGTGCGGAACGCACGGGAAAACCACCACAACCAGCATGCTGGCGTGGATCTACGCAACCGCCGCGCGGTTGGCATCGGAAGCCGGGGATGAGGCGGAAGCGCGCCGTTGGTCGCCATCGTTTCTGATCGGCGGCGTGGCGGAAAACTTCGCCACCAGCTTCCATGTCGAGCCGGGTACGCGGCCCTTTCTCCTGGAAGGTGACGAGTACGACACTGCCTTCTTCGACAAGGGTCCCAAGTTCCTGCACTACTTCCCGGACGTCGCCATCCTCACGCACGTCGAGTTCGATCACGCTGACATCTACCCTGATTTCGAGGCCGTGAAGACGAGCTTCAAGCGCGTGGTCAACCTGCTGCCGGGGCGTGGACGGCTGGTCGCCTTCGACGGCAGCGAAGCCGTAAGCGAGTGCTGTGCAAAGGCGTTTTGCCCGGTCGAGCGCTATGGCTTTGCCGAGGACTCCCACTGGTGCATGACCGACCTGCGCCAGAACAGCACAACGACCTCATGGACGTTGCTGCGCGGAGGCACACCGTTCGCACAATGTGAGCTGCCGATGGCGGGTGAGCACAATGCCTTGAATGCCACGGCAGCAGCTGCACTCGCCGCAGGGCAGGGGATCTCCGGGACAGCGATTGAGACAGCCCTGCGAAGCTTTCGGAGCGTGAAGCGCCGTCTCGAAGTGCGAGCGGAGGTGGGCGGCATCACCGTGATCGATGACTTTGCGCATCATCCCACCGCAATCCGCGAGACCCTGCGCGCCTTGCGGGCCGCCTACAAGGGCCGGCGTCTATGGGCCGTGCTCGAGCCGCGGTCCAACACCTTGCGCCGCAACGTCTTTGAGCAGGAACTGATCGAGAGCCTGGGTCTTGCCGATGAAGTGGTCCTCGCCGATGTGTTCAAGAGTGAAGCGATCCCTGCCGGGGAGCGACTGGATCCCGCGCGTGTGGTGGCCGCGCTGCATGCGCACGGCGTGCCCGCTCTGCTGCGTGCGGATGCGGACGCCATCGTCGCAGACATCGCCTCGCGGCTAAGCCCGGGAGACGTGGTGGCCATCCTGTCCAATGGCGGCTTTGGCGGGATCTACGAAAAGCTGCCGACGGCTCTGCGGGCGCACCTGCACGAGCCGGAGACGGTGCAGGTCTAGCCGATGTGGGCATCCCTGCGTTTGCTCGCCGTCTACCTCGTGCTCGGGGTCCCCGCAGCGCTGGTGGGCGTGCCGTGGTCGGCCCTCCGCGGCGACTTCCGCACCATGTACCGCTGGGGTATGTCGATCGTGGCGCTTGGTGTGCACGCGGCGGGCATTCGCGTGCGTGTGCTCGGGCTCGAAAATCTGCCCGGCGAGCCAAGCATCATCATGAGCAACCATGTCTCGAACCTGGACCCGACGGTGCTGCTCCCCGCCATCCCCGGCATGGCCAGCGTCATGTTGAAGAAGGAGCTGATGAACATCCCGCTGCTCGGCATCGCGATGCGCCAGGGCAAGTACATCCCCGTGTCGCGTGGTCACTCGCGCGAGGACGCGGTAAAGAGTGTTGCTGCGGCCGCCGATGCGCTCAGGAGCGGCCTGCACATCATGATCTTTCCCGAGGGCACACGTTCACCGGACGGGCAGTTGCTGCCGTTTCGCAAAGGCGCTTTTTTTCTGGCCCTGGAAACCGGCGCACCCATCGTCCCGACCGTCATCCATGGCACGGCGAGCATGATGAGCAAGGGAAGTTTGCGCATCGTTCCTGGCAAAGCGGTGGTGCAGTTCTTACCGCCGCGCCGGCCAGCGGACTTCACCACCCGCGACGATCTGATGGCGGCGGTGCGAAGCGATATGGAGCAGGCGATCGCCGCGTTTCCGGCCGGTTCGCCTTCCACCCAAATCTAGAACTTGACGATCGCGTTATAGCCGTCCGCGATCAACCGCTGCCGCATGGCATCCGCGGCCGGCTTGTCGTGGAATGGACCGACCTGCACATGGATGAAACTGTCGCCGGCCACCGGGTGGGCCGTCACCGCATAGCCGCGCGCACGCAGGGCACCGACAAGCAGATCGGCGTCTTCCTGGTGTGACACCGCGGCCACCTGGACCATGTAGCTGCTTCCCAGCCCCGTCGGGCTGGCTGACGTGGCCGGTGCTGGAACCGGGCGCACAATCGGTGCCGCCGTATCGGCGTCGTGCGCTGTGTGGGCTTCGGTTGGGACCACGGCCGTCGCGTCAGCGGGTGCTGCCGGCGGAGGAACAGGCTTCGGTATCGGTTTGGGCTTTACCGGGGCGACCACGGGCGCTTCTACCGTCGCCGGCGGCGCGCCCGTATCCATCGGTGAGCCGGCAGCCGGTTTCGCGCCACCCGACCCGCTTGTGATTGCCGTGTCCCCACTGTCAGGCAGCGCCAACGGTGTGGCAACGGCCTTGTGTCCCACGTTGTAGCCAAAGGCGAAGAAGGCACCGCAGAGCAGGGCAAGGCCAAAGAAGATGCCAAGGATCGAGCCCGTGCTGAGGGTCAGTTCGCGCTCGTGGTGTGGGATGGGATCGTCGTCGTGGATAAGCTGGTCCATGGCAGATCAGGGCTAATCAGGGCAGATCAGTAGTGGCACATCGTGGAGCTTAGAAGCGCAGGTAGAAGCCAACCATCGGCTCCGTCGTGTACGTGTGT
>CAXTFS010000041.1:11042-15990 GCA_964243395.1 uncultured Acidobacteriaceae bacterium
TGGAGCTTAGAAGCGCAGGTAGAAGCCAACCATCGGCTCCGTCGTGTACGTGTGTTGCGTGATCGTCAGGTAATTCTGCAGAAAATCCGGAGCAAGAAAGAAGAGTTGGCGGAAGCCCACGCGTACGCCAAAACGATCGGGAATGACTTCCTTTTGTACGCCGAGATTGTAGTAATACGCAGCCCGCGCCTGGGTGGGTGCGCCCTGTCCGCCGCCGGTTGTGGGCGCAAACCGGATGGACCCGAGCCCCGCCGAAGCGTAAGGCTTTACACCGTAAAACGTGTAGGGCGGCGTCACCACGTACCCCAGCGTGAACTCGTTTGCCTGGGTCTGGATGCCGTAGGGAGCGACGTTGTAGCCCTCGGTATAACGGGCATAGCCGCCGTTGAACTCAAAGCCAAGATACGGCTTCGGCGTATAGCGCAACGTCACCAGCGCGCCCACGGTCGTCGAGGCGCTCTGGGTAATCACCGTGCCCGTGTTCGAGGAAACAACGTTCACGGGGCCGGACACAGTCTTCGTAATTTCGCCCACGCCCTGCACGGCAAGGTCCGTATAGGAAAGCTGCCGGTCCAGCTTGGATTGGGCTGCGGCGACGCCAAAGGCCGCGGCGGCGAGGTGCACAGCAAAGAGGCAACGAACGAGGCGAATCAAGAAAGCAAACTCCGTGAGCAGAGGACTGCCACGATCTAGTCTATCGCTTTCAATCGCCGCGCGTGGCGGGCGACCCGCGTGAGAAATCCGCTCAGTGCGGCGATGCCTCCGCCACAGAGGAGCGCCACCGGGACGTCAACCTGACCCGAACCACCCGGTGCGCCAAGAAACACCAGGCCCAGGCAGAGGCCAACGGCGGCGGCGAGCAGAAGGATGATCGGCAGTCGCCGCCACACGTTGGCGAGCAGTCCCATCAGGCTGAACAGCAGGAGGCCCACCGCCCAGGGACGCAAGGGATACTTCGCCAGCCGCCCGATCGAGAGCAGAAGCAGCAGCAGACCCGCGGCGCCAGGGAGAATGCGTCCGGGCCGGTTCATCTCCACAAAGATCAGGCAGAGGCCAACCGTGGCAGCCCCTACCGCCGCGCTGGCGCCGGGCATAAACGCGGTCAAAGAGAAAAGCGCCATCACACGGAGCCGTTCGGCGAGTGTCTCGCTTTGGGAAGAACGCGCCTACGGAACGTCTTGACCACGGCTCTGCAGCGTCTGCTTGAGCGCCTGCGCGCTGCCATTCGTGGGCTCCAATTGCAGCGCCTGGGAGACCTCCGCGGCCGCAACCGAAAGATTGCTCGCGGCCAGATCCAGCTGAGCCAGCACAAGCAGGGCCGGCGCGTTGGGCAACGTGCGCAGGGAAGCCATCGCCTCGCTCCGCGCCTCGACCGGGTTGCCGCTCCGCTGGCGCACTGCCGCCAGTCCGGCATGACCGCCGGGACTCTGGGGATCAGCACTCAGCGCAGCCTGGAACTGACTCTCCGCCTCAGGGATCAGGCCCTGCGCAAGTGCCGTCTGTCCAAGGTTCACGTGTTCTTCAGCCTGCCGCGCGGGTGGCAGGGTAGCCAGCCGCGCAGACTCAATCTGGCCGAGCTGGAACGCCGCCTGCCGGTAGCTGGTCTCCGAGTACGTTCGCCGGATGCGCTCCACCGGGCTGAAGCCGACCGCCTGGTCGGGCTGCAGATGCGTTCCGGGTGCGGCCGCATGCAGCTGTCTCTGCAGCTGCAACGCCTCGTTGTCGTTGGGCTTCAGCTTCAGCGCGGCCTCCACCTCACGTTGTGCATCCGCGGTTCCACCGCGGCGAAAAAACGCGATTGAAAGGTTGTAGTGGTAATCCTCGTCGGACGGATCGGCCGTGGAAGCACGCTGGAACAGCGCGACCGCATCCTTGCCCTGGCGGCTCTGCGCGACCGCCTGGTTGTTGATCACCTCGGGCAGAGGCAGCCGCGTTGCCACAAAGGCGAAGGCGGTCTCGGCGCCTGGGTAGTTCGCCGTGTTGAATCGCGACAGACCCAGGTAGAAGCCGGCTTCCAGCGAAAGCGGACTCGCCCCCGGTACCTTGCTCAGAGACGTGGCTGCCCCGGCGAAGTCACGCTCTGCATACTGCTCCTTACCCAGGGCCAGCAGCGCAGGGGCATAATCCGGCGACACAGCAACCGCCGCTTTCAGGCGCTGCAGACGTTCAGCGGGCACAGCCGCGTTGGCACCGCGAATGTAATCCTCGAAGGCGGGCAGCGGCACTGCGCCGGGCGCCGACAAAAAGGTGCCCTCCGCAATGTTGAAGCGCGAATCGATGGCGCGGGCGGCCTTCCACGCGATGGCATTCTCCGCATCGAAGAGCCGCGGCAGATCGGCGCTGTCCTCCATCGGCGCGGACAATCGCAACTCATCGATCGAAAGCACCTGGGCCTGGAGGTTGATCCGGTTGGTGCTCACGTTGAAGCTTCCGACAATGACGTAGTTCGCGTCCAGCTGCTGCGCCACGCGGATGGTGGTGGCGCGCGACGGCCGAAAGCCCTCCGGCAGACCAAGGTGATCGTAGGCAAAGGCGCGATCGTCGCGTGAGATGGTAAGAAATCCGGCGGAGTTCAGGCGGCGATCCAGCGTGTCCGGCACCGAGTCGCCGATCCAGCTCAGCGATGGATTGCCGGACCGGTTCTCAAAGGGCAAGACCAGAACAACGCGCCCGCCTGCCGTCGCGGTACCCTGTGCGAACAGCCTCGGGTCGTTGGCCAGGGCTGCCGCAAGAAGGAGGAAAAACGCGGCGAGCCTGGAACCAAAACGCATAACCGGATTATAGGCGTCTGCCGCAGACGGGCTGTTCCCTGCGCTTAGTCCAGTGCGGCAAAAGGATCGGTCAGGTCGAGCACGATCTCCGTGTCGGGCACACTTAGACGGGCGGGATCCGCATGGTGCAGGCCATCTGCGTCAAACGTGTGCGCGGAGCGGCGGATCGGGTCGATCAGCCAGATGTTCCGCACGCCCATTGCATGGTAGTCGGCAAGCACAAGCTGCGCACGCGACAGGCGATCCTCTGGCGACATGATTTCAATGCAGATCAGGGGCGGTGTTGCCAACACGTTCTCGCGCGGTGCGTCGGCTCGTAGCAGAGCCAGATCGCAGATGCGCACACGAGTCGGGCTCACCCGGATGCGCTGCTCGACAACGCACCGGAATGCCCATAGCTTCTCGTGCGAGACAAAGAAGCTTGTAACTAACGCCTGCAGGCGCGCGTGGTCGAACTCACCTAAGGCTCTTTCCTCAATTTCGCCGTCGACGAAGTCAACGTCCGGCTCGTAGCTCGTGTGCAGGTACTCGTCAATCGACAGCGGCGCGGGTGTAGTCGCCATCAGAGATCTCTCTTCGCCCATCATGCGCCGGAATGCCGAACGGCGGCAACTACTTCTTGCCGCCCCCGAACACGTCGCCAAGCCGCCGAATCTGTGCCCCGACGTTGCGCAGCTTCTCCTCGATGCGCTCGTAGCCGCGATCGATGTGGTACACCCGGTCTAGAATGCTTTCGCCGTCGGCAACCAGCGCTGCCAGCACAAGCGCAGCCGAGGCGCGCAGATCCGAGCACATCACGGCCGCCGATTGCAGCTTGGCCCCGCCACGTACGGTGGAGGTGCGGCCGTTCACGGCGATGTGCGCGCCCATGCGGTTCAGCTCGCCCACGTGCATAAAGCGGTTTTCGAAGATGTTTTCCGTGATGGTGGAAACGCCTTCGGCCTGCGTCATCAGCGCCATGAACTGCGCCTGCATATCGGTCGGGAACCCGGGGTACTCCTCGGTGCTCATGTCGGCGGCCACGAGCTTACCACCGGAGTGCACGCGCACATTGTCCGAGCCGATCTCCAGCTTGACCCCGCACTGCTCCATCTTGCTGAGCAGCGAGCCGAGGTGTTTCGGGTTACAGCAATCGACGTTTAGATCGCCGCCCGTGATCGCGGCCGCGATGAGGAAGGTACCCGCTTCAATGCGGTCCGGGTTGATGCGATGCCGCGCGCCATTGAGCTTGGTTACGCCCTGGACGCGAATCGTCGAAGTACCCGCACCGGTAATCTTCGCGCCCATCGCGTTCAGCAGCGCAGCGAGATCGGTGACCTCCGGTTCGCGGGCGCAGTTCTCAAACAGGGTCTCGCCCTCGGCCAGCACGGCCGCCATGAGCAGGTCTTCGGTGCCCGTCACGGTGATCTTGTCGAACACGATGTGCGCGCCCTTCAGCGGCGCCTTGCCATCGGATGGGCTGCGGGCTTCGAGGTAGCCGTGCTCCTGGGTGATGGTCGCGCCCATCGACTCCAGACCCTTGATGTGCAGGTCGATGGGGCGGCCTCCGATCGCGCAGCCGCCGGGCATGGCGACCCGCGCGATGCCGGTACGCGCAATCAGCGGGCCCAGCACCAGCGAACTGGCGCGCATGGTCTTCACGATCTCGTACTTGGCGACCGGGTCGGAGAGCACGGCACACTTGATGGAGGTGCGGTGCTGCGCCCGTCCATACCCCAGCTCCACTTCAGCGCCCATCGACTCGAGCAGCTTGCGCTCGGTCTCGATGTCGCGGACCTGCGGGATGTTCTCCAGCACCACCTCGTCTTCGGTGAGGATGGCCGCGGCCATGCAGGGAAGAGCGGAGTTCTTGGCGCCTGAAATCTTTACTGTGCCCAGCAGCGGATTGCCGCCACGCACCACAAATTTGTCCATCGGCCCAGTGTACGAAAGGGAACGAGGAAAAGCTGGAAGCCGGCAGAGTGCTTACCTAGATGCGACCAGGGTTGGGGCGCAGAAAAGGCCCGGACCAGGCGGTCCAGGCCTCTCTCTGAACGTCGAAGTTAGGTCGAGGGCGCCTGGTTGGGGTCGGGCTGCTGGTTGGGCTGGCCCTGCGGACCGCGGTGGCGATGCTCCTGCTCCATGGTCTTCATCTGGGCCATTTGATCGGCGTTCAGGATGGACCCAAGCTGCTGTTC
>CAXTFS010000042.1:0-15793 GCA_964243395.1 uncultured Acidobacteriaceae bacterium
GCACGCACGCGTGATCGGCGCATCGTCTGGCGCTCGGAGTAAGCTCGAAAGCATGGGTCCGGTGGCCTCACAACTCGGGGAAGTTACCGTGCCGGTGCGGACACCGTCGGCCAGCTACGACGTCACCATCGGCTCGGGTCTGCTTCAGTGCATCCCTGCCTTGCTCGACGATGCGCTCGGGGGTCGCCTCCGCGCACGGACATCGCGGGTCTTCGTGGTGACCTCGCCCAATCTCGAAGCCCTGTTCGCTGAGCCACTGTTGCGCGGCTTTGCCCATCGGCCGGATGTGTTGCTTGTGCCGGCAGGCGAAGAGCAGAAGCGATTGCCCACCGTGGAGCGGCTTTGCGAAGAGCTCGCAACGCTGGGTGCGGACCGTGACTCGGTGCTGCTCGCGCTGGGTGGCGGCGTCCTTGGCGATCTCACCGGTTTTCTAGCGGCGATTTACATGCGCGGCATTCGCTACGCGCAGGTGCCCACGACCCTGCTCGCGCAGGTGGACAGCTCTGTGGGCGGCAAGACCGGCGCCAACCTGCAGGCCGGCAAAAACCTCGTCGGCGCATTTCACCATCCGCTTGCGGTGTATGCCGACATCGACACGTTGCGCACCTTGCCCGCAGAGGAGCTCCGCGCCGGACTGCAGGAGGCCATCAAGGGCGGCATCATTCGCGATCGTGCCCTGTTCGAGTTTCTGGAAACACGACGCGCTGCCGTGCTTTCCGGCGATGCTGCGGCACTCACCCATGTTGTCGCCGAGTGCGTGCGCATCAAGGCTGCCGTGGTCGGCGCGGATGAGCATGAGGGCGGTCTGCGCATGATCCTGAACCTGGGTCACACGCTGGGTCATGCCATCGAAGCGGCCACGCACTACAGGCACCTGTTGCACGGCGAAGCAATCGCCTGGGGCATGCTCGCCGCGCTGGAAATTGCGCAGGGACGAGCCCTCGTCAGTGCCGAAGAAACGCATCGCATGAGCACTCTGATTCGAGCCTACGGCCCGATGAAGCCCTTTGCGGCAGACCCCGCAGAGCTCGTTGCGCTCACAGCGAAAGATAAGAAGAACCGCGGCGGAACGCGTTCCTTCGTGTTGCCTGTGGGTATCGGCGATGCCATCGTGGTGCGCGATGTCACCGAGGCCGAACTGCTGCGTGCGGCCACCACCATCACCGATGAAGCAGGAAAGCTCGTCGTCGCTTGAGTTCGGAACCCATCATCAATGCGGGCGCACGGCCCACGGACGAGGCGAACGAAGCCTCCGCCGCAGAGCACGTCCGCTCCCTGTTTGACTCGATCGCGCCCTCGTACGACAAGCTGAATCACCTGCTCTCGTTTGGCCTGGACCGGCACTGGTGGCGCAAGACCGCGCGTGTCTTTCACGAGGTGCTCGCACGGCCAGAGGCGCGCATCGTGGACATCTGCTGCGGCACCGGCGACATGACCGCGGCGCTGCTCGCGCTGCGGCCGCAGGATGCGGAGCCGGTGACCGGGCTCGATTTCTCCCCGGAGATGCTAAGCCGCGCGCGCACGAAGTTCATCGGCGGCAATGCACGCTGGGTCGAAGGCGATGCAATGCATCTGCCCTTCGCCGATGCCAGCGTTGACCTGGTGACCGCAGCCTTCGGCTTTCGCAATCTGTCGAACTACGCCGGGGGCCTTGTCGAAATCGCGCGCGTGCTGCGGCCGGGTGGACAGCTGGGCATCCTCGAATGCAATCAGCCCGATGGCCTTAACGGTGCGCTCTACAACCTGTATTTCCAACAGGTTTTGCCTGTTGTCGGCGGTGCGATCTCGGGCGATCGAGCGGCTTACCGCTACCTGCCGGCGTCGGTTGAACGCTTCCCGCGACCGCCGCACATGCTGGCGATGATGCAGGCAACAGGTTTCGTCGACCGCACATGGGACGGCTACCTGATGCATGCAGCGGGCCTGTATCGCGGCCGTAAGAGCTGACGTGAAAGCGATCTACACGGCGGCGGCGCCCATGTATCCTCAAGCCATGCCGGCCGCCCGTGCAGCGCAGGAGCACACCATACGCAGTGCCGCGAAGCGAGCCGCTGCGCTGAGTTCTGTGCTGGCAGCGTTCGGCATTACGCTGTTGAAGCTGATCACGGGTGTGCTCACCGGCTCACTCGGCATGCTGGGCGAGGCAGCGCACTCGGGCATCGATCTGGTCGCCGCGTTTGTGACGCTGCTGACTGTGCGCGTGTCCGATCTGCCGGCCGATGATGAGCACAACTACGGCCACGGCAAGCTCGAAAATATCTCCGCCGGTATCGAGATCCTGCTCATGGGCGGATCGGCGATCTGGGTGGGCTACGAAGCGGTAGCGCGCATCGTGCACCGGCGCCAGCTCACGCTGCACTTCTCCATCTGGCCCTTTGTTGTGCTGCTGCTTTCGATCGTTGTCGACATCACGCGCTCGCGCACGCTTCGTCGGGTAGCGCGTGAGCAGCGCAGTGAAGCGCTTGAGGCCGATGCCGCTCACTTCGGCACGGACATCTGGTCGGCGTTGGCCGTGCTGATCGGCTTGCTGGCCAGCTACGTCGGGCAGCGCCGGCACATCGCGCTGCTTGAGCTTTCCGATCCAATCGCGGCACTGCTTGTCACCGCGGTCATCATCTATGTCACGGTGCAGCTCGCGCGCCGGACGCTTGATTCATTGCTGGATGCGACACCGCCGGAGGTGCGGGCGCAGCTGCGGGGCAAACTCGTCCACGAGATCGAAGCCATCCCCGATGTACTCAAAGCCGAACGCATTCGTCTGCGCCGCTCCGGGTCGGACTACTTCGTAGATCTCACGCTGAGCCTGCCGCGGAACTTGACCTTTCAGCGTTCGGAGCAGGTCACCTCCGCCGCTACGACAGCTGTGCAGGAGCATCTGCCCGGAGCCGATGTTGTCATCCACACGGTGCCGACAGCAAGCCTGACGGAAAGCGTTTTCGAGCGCATTCGCGCCGTGGCCGCGCAGTCGAATCTGTCCGTGCATGACGTCAGCGTGCAGGACCGTGACGGTCGGCTGGCCGTGGAGCAGCATCTCGAGGTGCCGGAGACGATGTCCCTGCGCGATGCGCATGAGTTGGTCACCGGCCTCGAAGGCTCCATTCGGCACGAGGTGCCCGGTATTGCCACACTGCTGACCCATATCGAAAGCGAGCCGGAGACGATCGCGCCCACCGCACAGGTTGGCGCGTCCACCAACCTCGAATCGCAGCTGCGCGAGGTGGCGCAAACCTTTCCGGACATCCTGGACGTGCACGACATCACCGTCACGCGGGGGCACGGCGGCGCCGCACTCACCGTGCAGGTCAACTGCCACTGCACGCTGCCGGACGATCTGCCGATGGCCCAGGTGCATGAGGTCATCACCGATCTGGAGAGCGAGTTCCGTCTGCAGCATCCCCATGTCTCACGCGTTCTGATCCACCCGGAGCCCGCTACCGACAACCGCCGCTGACGGCCCTTGTCTCCGCGCCTCCTTACCTCGCGGCAGCGATCCGCCCATCGCCTGTATCCTCAGAGGGACCATGCTTCACAAGATCCGTATCGTCTTTGGTGCTCTGGCCATGCTCGTTGTCATGGTGCTGGCAGCAGGCATCACGCTACGCCTGGCGCTTCATGAGGGCGAGGTGCGCATCCCCGAGTTTTCGGGCCTGACTGTGAACGAGGCCTCCGATGCGGCGTTGCACAACAATCTCGACCTGAACATCGAGAACCGCTTTTACTCGACGACCGTGCCCGCGGGCCGCATCCTGTCGCAGGCTCCGGCTGCCGGCTCGGAGGTGCGCAAGGGCTGGCAGGTACGCGTCACGGAGAGCCTTGGACCGCAGCAGGTCACCATCCCGGATGTGGTCGGCGAGCCCATCCGCGAGGCCTCGATGGACCTGCGCCGTATGCAGCTGGATCTGGGCACCCAGGCCAAGCTGGACGCCCCAGGCGACGGCGATCTTGTGCTCGCGCAGACGCCCCCACCCAACGCCGGCGTGGACCAGCCGCGCGTGAATCTTTTGCTCAGCTCCTCCGGCGGCGACGCCTCGACGGCCTTCGTGATGCCGTCCTTTGTGGGGTTAAGCTACGCTGCGGCGAACCACGAAGCGATCGCCCTGGGCCTGCGTGTGGCGACCATCGGCGGCATCGCCACGCCTGCAGCTGCGGCGGGTCCGGCAACGTCAGCAGTGGCACCGGTCGTGGCAGCCCAGAGCGCCACCGGCACCCTGCTTGACCCAAGCGGGCAGCCCATCACGGCAACGGAGACGCCGGCAGTGCCCGTCACCCCGGGCGGACCGGTGCTATCACAAAGCCCGGAGTCTGGTCATCGCGGCAGTCGCAACGGCGTCATCCGCCTGTACTTCACGCGGCCTAACACCAGCTCGACAGTGACACCTGCCAGCGCAGGCCCGACGGTCATCGCTCCAACCACTGCAACGCCGGCAACGCCTCAGCCTCGGTAAGCCTTCAACGACGTTCGAAGAGTGCGGCGAAAAAACCATCGCCCTGGAATCCCGAGCCCGGGAGCGTGCGTAAGGACGACCCTTGCACAAGCCTGGACAGCTCGGGCCGGACCCCAGCGTGAGTCGCGAACATCGTTTGCAGCACAGGCCGGACATCGAGCCGGTGCGCCTCGGCGAGTGCTGCGCCTGAGCCGAAGACCGCGTCGGCAACGCCCTCATTCTCCTCCGGCTCCAGCGAGCACGTCGAATAGAGCAGCCGCCCACCCGGGGCGAGGTGATCCCACGCGCCGCGCAGGATGCGTGCCTGCCGCTCAGCCTGGCGGCGAAGTTCTTCGGGCCGCAACCGGTGGCGGATCTCCGGATTGCGCGAAAGCGTTCCCGTACCGCTGCAGGGCACATCGCAAAGGACCAGATCGAAGAGCCCCAGCGACTCCGGCGGGGCACCGGCGTCGGCTTCGAGGGCCTCAACCGAGCCGTCGGGCAGCTCGCGCCGCAGGCGGTCGGCAAGCCGCCGCAGCCGCGCAGGGCTTTGATCCGTCGCGACGATCTTTGCGTGCGGCAGCCGCCGTGCCAGGATGGTCGTCTTGCCCCCCGGCGCCGCGCAACAGTCCCAGACGCGCTGTGCGGCGGGCTGGCTGGCGGCGGCAAGCTCGGCCACAAGTTGCGATCCCGCGTCCATCAGCGGCGTCTCCGCCGGGCCGGTTTCTGTGTCGGAGAGGAACAGCGCCTGGCCTCCGGGCTCCTGCTGATCGGCGTAGCAGACCGCCTCCGCCGCGGCCCGGCCGTAGTGCGCGAGCCATCGCTGCACCAACCAAAGCGGGTGCCCGAGCCGCTCCGCCATTGTGGGCAGAGGCTCCACCAGCGGCTTGCGCGTCCGCGGGGAGGTGGCGATCTTGCGCAACACGGCGTTGGCCATGCCGGCGGCATGCGGATGCCCCGCGGCCCGCACCAGTTCCACGCTTTCATTCAGAGCGGCGTGCACCGGGATGCGGTCGGTGTGTAACAGCTGGAAGGCCCCCAGCCGCAACGCGATGGCCACCGGTTCCGCAAGCTTCAGGTCCGGCCGGCTCAGCAGCGGCCGCAGCTGCGCGTCAAGGGCAATCTGCCAGCGCAGCGTGCCCAGGACGAGCGCCGTCGTCAGATCGCGGTCCGGCTGGGAAAGGGCCGTCAGCCGTGGACCGTGCAGCAGATCGTCGCTGTGTGCCGAACTGGTCGCGAGCCGTTCCAACACGTCGAAGGCCGCGGCTCGCGCGGGACTTACCTTGCTGAAATCGCGCGAGGCGCTCGCCGTTCCGGGCGCCGCTTGTTCCGGGCGGGCTCCGGCAGGTCGTGGGGACCGCTCGGACGCTCTGGCCGGTCGGGCTGCCACCGTCTTCGGGACACCTCGTTTGCCGTTGTAGGTCTTATCCAAGGTGCTCTCCCGCCCGCAGCTGGAAATCCCGCGCGAAGTTCGCTCCGGGCATGCGCGGCTTGCCCTCCATCTGCACCTCGTCGAGCACCAGCGCTGTGCCGGAGGCCGCCCCGACGGTGAGTTGGTCTGCGGCGAGCTCCAGCTCTCCCGATGCAAGCCCGCCGGAGGTCCCCGTTTTCGGGAGGTGCATGCGATGCACCAGAAAGCGCTTGCCGCGAAAGCTCGCATACGCCCCTGGCCAGGGATAGAAGCCTCGCCAGCGATCGTACGCTTCCTGCGCTGTGCGCTCGTGGAGCTGCAGCAGGCCTCCTTCGCGGGTAAGAATCGGCGCCAGGGTCGCCTGGGCACCATCCTGCGGTCTACGAATCGCTGTTCCCTCCTCAAGCCCGCGCAGCGTACGCAGCATGAGCTGCGCACCCGCCTCCGCAAGCAATGGGTAGAGCTCGGCTGCCGTCGTCTCCGGCCCGATCGGTACCCGGTGTTCCAGCAGGAGGTCGCCCGTATCCAGCCCGGCGTCCAAACGCATGGTAGTCACGCCGGTCTCGGTATCGCCGTTCGCTACCGCCCACTGGATCGGCGCGGCGCCACGGTACTTCGGCAACAGGGAGCCATGCAGATTCAGGTTGCCGAAGCGCGGCAGATCCAGCATCCACTCCGGGATGATGCGCCCATAGGCAACCACCAGAATGGCGTGGGGATTGATCGCCTCCAGCCGCGCGCGCAGCTCGTCATTGTGCCTGATGCGCTCCGGTTGCAGCATCTCCAACCCACGTTCCAGCGCGAGATGCTTTACCGGGGGCAGGTGCAGCTCCAGCTTGCGTCCGGCAGGCCTGTCGGGCTGCGTCAGTACCAGTGCCACGTCGTGCCCGGCATCGAGCACCGCACGCAGGGTCGGAACAGCGAAGTCAGGGGTTCCACAGAAGACGAGCCTCACTGGGAACCACCCGCACGAGGGCTTACCATTCGCCGTTTTTCTGCAGCTTGCGGATGCGCCGGCCCACCAGATCGCGCTTCAGCCGGCTCAGGTGATCGAGAAACAGGGTGCCGTGCAGGTGATCGATCTCATGCTGAAACGCCCGCGACAGCAGCTCTTCGCCGTCGATCTCATAGATCTTGCCACGAACGTCCTGCGCCCGCACCTTCACCCAGGCGGAGCGCTTCACCTTCTCGCGGATCTCCGGCAGGCTGAGGCAGCCTTCTTCTTCGTACTGCTCCCCTTTGCGCTCGATCACCTGCGGGTTGATCAGCACGATCTTGTCGTCGGGGTTCTTCTTGAAGCTGGTGTCGATCACGGTGATCTGCTTCAGGATCCCGATCTGCGGTGCGGCCAGGCCGATACCCTGTGCCACGTACATGCTCTCGAACATGTCTTCGACCAGCTCCGCCAGGGCGCGATCAAACGTGGTCACAGGCGCCGAAGGTCGGGAAAGAACCGGCTCCGGGTATTTCAGTACCTCGTAGATCCGACGCGGACTTTGGGTGAGACTCGCTGCCATACGCTTTGCTCAAAACCTCCGGATCTGTTCACGGTAGCCGTCAAAGTTGCGCTTGAGCTCGCCGAGCGAGTCGCCGCCAAACTTCTCCAGTGCAAGTCGCGCAATCGTCAATGCCACCATCGCTTCACCGGCCACTCCGGCGGCGGGCACCACGCAAACATCCGATCGCTCATACGATGCCTTTGTCTCCTCGCGCGTCGCAAACGAAACCGAACCAAGCGGCTTGCGGAGCGTCGAAATCGGCTTCAGGTAGCCGCGCACTACGACGTCTTCGCCGTTGGACATGCCGCCTTCCACCCCGCCCGCATTGTTGCGCTCGCGGGTGAAGCGGGTGAAGCCAGCCCCGGCCGCCGCATCGGCAGCATCCTGGCCGGCGTAGCCGATCGCATCGTGGACGGCGGACCCGGCGGCACTCGCGGCCGTAACGCCGCGGCCAAGCTCGACCGCTTTTACCGCCTGCAGGCTCATCAGCGCCTGCGCCAGCAAACCATCCAGGCGCTCGTCCCAGTTCACGTGGGTACCGATGCCCGGCGGCAGTCCGTGAACCACCACCTCGAACACACCGCCAACTGTGTCGCCCGATCGTAGCGCAGCATCCACCTGCCCCTTCATGCGCGCCTCGGTCTCTGCGTCGACACAGGCCAGCAGCACATCGTCGCGCTGCGCCAGGGCGGCGATCTCCGGCCAGAGTGCCTCGCGCTCCAGCTCCACGGCGCCCACGCGGACCGTGTGGCTGGCCACAGAAATGCCCAACTCCCCCAGGAGCATCTGCGCCAATGCGCCACACGCGACCCGCGCCGCCGATTCGCGTGCGCTTGCCCGCTCAAGTACATAGCGGGCATCCTTAAAGTCATACTTGAGTACTCCGGCGAGATCCGCATGGCCGGGCCGCGGACTCGCGACCGCCTTGTGCTTCTCCGGATCGCCTGCGCCCACCGGCAGGAGCTCTTCCCAGTTCTTCCAGTCGCGATTCTCCAGGGTCATCGCGACCGGCGAGCCGATCGTGCAGCCGTGGCGAACGCCTGAGAGCACGTGGGCGGTGTCCCGCTCGATGCGCATCCGTCCGCCGCGGCCATAGCCCTGCTGACGGCGCCACAACTCGTGATCGAGAAAGGCCTGGTCGAATGGAACGCCGGCGGGCAGGCCGCTCACGAGGGCAACCAGCGCCTCGCCGTGACTCTCCCCTGCGGTTGAAAACCTCAACATAAGCTCTTGATTATAGCCAGCGCCGTGGGTGCATCAGTCGAGCAGTCGCAGCGTAAAGGCAGGAATTTCGGCAAGCGGCTCGGCTGGCGCGGGCAGCTTGGGCTCAGCCAAAACGGGCAACTCGGGCGCGGCTAGCGCGGGCTCGGCTGATGCGGAGAGCTCGGGCTCACTCGCCGCCTGCGCGGGTTCGCTCTGGGCTGGTTGATCCCCGGACGGGAAGAGCTCTTCGGGAAACCGTTGCAGGTACCGCCGCGAATCGAACAGCGATCGCTCCATGGAGCGCACCCACTCGGTCGGTTGATCCGCCGGGCGCCCGGCACCGACGGCGGTGGCGAACTCCATTCGCATCGTCTGGAACTTGGCTTCCAGGTCATCCAGCGTGCTGAGCAGCAACGCCTCCGGCGTCATGGGCAGCTTGGGCGAGCCGAACTCCAGCTTGCCATGATGCGCCAGCAGCATGTGCTCCAGGAGCAGGCGAAGCGGCTCGGGAAACAGCTCGGCAGCAGCCCCGCTCTCCGCGGCAACCGCCCGCGCTTCCGAGTTCATCGCGGCAATCTGCTCGCCGAGCAGCCGCTGCCCGATGGAGATGTGCCCGACCAGCTGACCTTCCAGCGTGTAGCTGAAGCCTTTGACCCAGCTCAGTTCGTGCACCTTGCCAATGTCGTGCAGAATCGCGCCGGTAACCAGGAGGTCTGGATCGACCTCGGGATAAAAGGGCGCGGCACCGCGGCATACCCGCACCAGGTGCAGCACATGCTCGAGCAGGCCGCCCAGCCAGGCGTGGTGCAGCCGTTTGGCCGCGGGCGCAACCCGGAAGGCGGTGCCGATTGCGGGGTCATCCAGAAAGCGGAGGACCAGCCGTTGCAGGGGCAGGCTGCGGAACGCACTCACATAGCCGCGCAGCTCGGCGTCCATGCCAGGGATGTCGAACTGCGTCGACGGCACAAAGTCGGTCGCCTCGATCTCCGCTTCGCCTGCCGAGCGCATGCGCGACAAGGTGATCTGGAACTTTCCCTGGTACTTCGAGATCTGTCCCTGCGCCTTCACGTAGCAGCCTTCGGCACAGCTGCCGAGGACATCTGCGAACTCCTCCCACATGCGTGCCTCAAGCTGCCCGGTCTTGTCGGCCAGCATAAGCGCGAGGTACTGCCCTCCGCCCTTGCGCTCGCGCACATTCACGGAGGCTAGGGAGAAGTAGCTCACAACCGTCTGGTTTTCGAAGCGCGGCGCATCCGCGATGAAGAACTCTTTCATCGTCGCCCTACTGCGGAGGCGGCACGGTCGTTGCCGGCTGGCCAGGTTGGGCGGAGGTCACCGACGGGATCGGCTGACCCGCCGGCGTACCACCGGGCGTAGTCGGATTGGCGGGCGGCAGGGTCGTCGTGTCGGCGCTCTTCGTCGCGGGTGCCCGCGTGCCGGTCGCCGAGGTCCCCAGCGTGGGGTTCACGGTCGGGGCCACTTCGACGGGCGCCTCCACCGGCTTCACCTTCTCCTGGAGACGTTCCTTGGGCTCATCCTTGGGGCGCTTGTGGTGCTTTTTCGCGGCCTTGGCCGGTGCCGCCCCATTGGCAAAGCCAAGCGGCGCCGCCTGCGCCTTTTCGTCCGCCGTTTCCTCGGTGCTGGCCGCCAGGGGCCGCTTGGAGGTACGCAGCTCGGCGTGCACCACCTTTACCTGCGCCTTTTTCTCATCGGTCTCCTGCTGACGTGCAGAAAAACGCGTCTTGTGTTCGGGACCCGCCGGTTGCGCCAGCGGATTGTCCGAGTCTTCCGCGCCGTTGTTGCCGCCGGTCGAGATGCTCGCAAGGGCCTGTCCCGGAGCCATGGCACTGGCGGTCGACTGGCCGAGCGCCTGCCCTGGAGCTTGGCCGGAAGCTCCGCCCGGAGTGCCGTCCGCCGGCGCTGCGCCCAACGAGGGTACTGCCGCGACCACCTCGGTCGAGCCGTTCGGGAGCGCGTTGCGGGGCGCCTGACCGTAACGCACCTTCTCCCGGTGGATCTTCTTCGGTTTCTGGACCGCTGCCACCGTCTGTGTGCCGGGCGCGTTTCCACGCTTACCTGCCGCAGCCGCCTTCGCCTGCTGCTTCTCGGCCATCTTTTCGCGTGCGGCGGCAAGCTGCGTCTCGGCCTTCTCCGCCTTTTCAGCTTCTGCACGCTGCTTTTTGACGACCTTCTTCTTCAACGGCGGAGGCGCGTAGGTGGTGAAGGTGGTCTTGGCATCCGCACCGCCCGAACCCGAGTCCACGAAGCCAGGAGCTACCTTGACGTAGGCGTCTTCTCGGGCCGAGGTCAGGTAGCTACGCAGCGCGGGCTGCAGTTGGCTCATGTAGATGGCCTCCTGCACCTGGGGCTCCACCTGCTGCAGGGGCGCCGTGCCGGCGGCCAGGTGGCTGTCGACCTTCAGGATCACAAACCCCTGCCGCGTCCGAATGGGAGCGGTCACGCCACCCACGGGCAGCGGGAATGTCGCATTTTCCAGCACATCGCTACCAAGCGCGCCGCGCTTGAAGTCACCCAGATCGCCGCCAGCTGAGGCCGTTGGTCCGCCAGACGACGACTTTGCGAGTTCTGCAAAAGCAGTGCCGCTCTTCAGCTTGGCTTCGAGCCCGTCCGCCTTTGCCTGGGCAGCTGCAATTTGGGCATCGGAGGCGTTTTCGGGCGTGGCCACGAGAATCTCGCTCAGATGCACCTGTTCCGGCTGCTCGAAGTCCTTCAGGTGGGCCTGGTAATAAGCCTGTTCCGCGGTGGGCGTCATGCTGCCGCCGATGCGTCGTCCCACTTCATCGCGGACCACCTGCTGCGTGATGACCTGGTTGCGAATATTCGACTTGAAATCTTCGTAGGAGACGCCCTGCTCCGCAGCCGCCTTTTCCAGCGACTCCAGATCGGGGAGATTGGCGCGCTTCCGGATCTCGTCCAGCTGCCGGATCGTCTCGGTGTCGCCCGTGATGCCGAGCTCCTTGCCCTTGGAGAGCAGCAGCTGCTGATCGATCATGTCGCGCAGCAGGTCGTGTTCCTTGCCGTCCAGCTCGGAACTCGACCATTTCTCCTGCTTCGCCTCTTCAACCAGCTGCAGCTGCGACCGCTCGTACTCGGTGCGGGTGATCACCTGATCGTTGATACGTGCGACGACATCCTCTACCACGCTGCCGTTCGATGTAATCGCCGGCGTGCTGGGGATGGAGGGAACATGGAAGTTCGGCGTGGTGCCGCTGCCGCCCGGAACGGGAAACGGAGACGTTTGCGCCGAAGCCTTGTCTGCACCGGCGCCAAAGGTCAGAGCCATTACGGCGGCTGCGGCAGTTGCCATGGCAGCGCCCCTGCGCCGCGTCAACTTCTTCAAGTGCATACCCTGTCTTTCGTGCGCGGATCCGCCAGTGTTGGGTCAGCCCCTGCTGCTGGAGGCCATACTTCCGGAGGATTAGACCGCCCGTCGGCGCGTCTCGTCATCCACGACATTATTGTACGCAGCGAAAACGGCTCCGTCGCCCCCGGGCGCAGGACGCCTGAGGGACGGACCGGCGCTCACCGCGGATGCTATACTCCGTCCAATTACAAGGCCGTGCTTGCCCTAAACTGCGCGGTTCTCCCGAGGTCACTCCCGTTCCCATGGCACCTACGACACGCCGCGCTCTTCTGTCGGCAACAGTATTTCTTGCGGTCTGCGGTGTTGCCGGATCCGTCATCGGTGGCAAGGTGGCGGCGCAGTCTGCCTCCGAGGAATCCAACCTCCGCGATTCCATGCGCTCCTTTACGGATGTCTACTCGCTCGTCGAAGCCAACTACGCCGACAAGCTCGACAAGGACAAGGCTGATAAAGCCATCTACGACGGCGCGATCCCCGGCATGCTGCACGTGCTTGATCCGCACTCGAACTTCTACGACCCGAAGGCCTTTGCGCAGATGCGTGAAGACCAGAGCGGCAAATACTACGGCGTGGGGATGCAGATCCAGCCGCAGAACAACAAAATCGTGGTCGTAGCGCCGTTCGAGGGTTCGCCCTCCTATAAGGCGGGCATCCGGCCGGGCGACGTGATCCTCGCTGTCGATGGTAAGTCGACCGAGAATGCCGATTCTGCAGCGGTCGCCACGATGTTGAAGGGACCCCGCGGCACGCACGTCCAGGTCTCGATGGGCCGCGAGGGTTCGCCCAAGCCGCTCAGCTTTGATCTTGTGCGTGACGAGATTCCGCGCTACTCGGTCGACCTGGCCTTCATGATCAAGCCGGGCGTGGGCTACATCCACATTACGGGCTTCATGGAAACGACCTCTCGCGAGGTTCAGGACGCTCTCGACAAGTTCGGTCCCAACATGCAGGGTCTGCTGATCGATCTACGCGGCAACCCGGGCGGTCTTCTCAACGAAGCCGTCGAGGTCTCCGACAAGTTCCTGCAAAAGGGCCAGATCGTGGTCTCGCAGCACGGTCGCGCCTTCCAGGATCAGGTGTACCGCGCGCCCAAGGGCTCCGACGCCAAGTACCCCATCGTGATCCTGGTGAACCGCAACACGGCCTCTGCTGCAGAGATCCTCTCTGGAGCCCTGCAGGACCATGATCGCGCCCTCATCGTCGGAGAGACGACCTTCGGCAAGGGTCTGGTGCAAACGGTTTTCCCGATCTCCGAGAACACGGGTCTCGCTCTCACGACCTACCACTACTACACGCCGTCGGGCCGGCTGATCCAGCGCAACTACAATGGCGTCTCGCTGTACGACTACTACTATGTTCGTGCCGATGCCGCGCCTGCGGACAACAGCAACAAAGAGGTTAAGCTGACCGACTCCGGCCGGCCTGTCTACGGTGGTGGCGGGATTACGCCGGATGAGAAGATCGCCGACATCAAGGACAACCGCACCGAAGACACTCTGCTGCAGCATTATGCGTTCTTTAACTTCACCAAGCACTATCTCGCCAATCACACCGTGACCAAGGACATGGTGGTCGATGAAGCGCTGCTGGGTGACTTCAAGGCGTTCCTCAAGGAGCAGAAGGTCGACATCGCCGACAAGGATTTCAACGACAACCTCGACTGGATCAAGACCTCGATCAAAGCCGAGCTGCTCACTTCACAGTTCGGGCAGACCCAGGGCATGAAGGCTCGCGTCGAGTGGGATCCGCAGGTGCAGAAGGCGCTGACCTTTATGCCCGAGGCGCTCGCGCTGGAAGAGCACAAGCTGCCAAACCAGAAGGGTACGCAAACAGCTAGTCGTTAGTTGACCCGGATCAGAAAACATACAGGCCGCCAGCGATGGCGGCCTTTTCTCTTGCCCGGCCGGAGGCATACCCTTCGGCGCGACCGGCTTGGTTGCGTGATCTTTCTGGAGCGGGAGACCGGGATCGAACCGGCGACATTCAGCTTGGGAAGCTGACGTTCTGCCACTGAACTACTCCCGCCCAAAGACCAGCAGGCGACCGACAACATCGCTCCACCCATAGTATCCGTCTCGCCAGTTCCACGCGAGCCTCGCGGCTCCGATTGGGCCAGTTTCGGCTCACCGTACGAGCCGAAACGGACTGGCAGAAATGGCCCACCGTCGGTCCCCTTTTGGGCAGCCAGGCAGTGACGCCACCGGTTGTGACTCCCTGGGACCGCTTGCTTCCCTGCTCCTCCAGAACCGGCTGAAAGCCGGCGAATTTATAGCCCCATGAGCAAAATTGACCACCCGTCTTGCTCAACTACCTGCAAAATGACATCAGCATTGCCTGGCAGATGTAACAGTGGGTATCACTCTTTCGTAACTTCATACTTATGAACCTATGGTCGATGCGTCTCGGTGCCCGGGAAGGAGACACCCAATATGTTGATGTTCTTTGGGACTTGCCTCGCGTGGGAACAAACATCGACGATAGCCTACACGACCTGTTGTACGCGATTGTTTTTGTAGTACGGTCTTAGCATTTCTATTGCGATAAGCCCAACAGCAGGCGCTTTGGCTGACGGGCCAGGTCCAATCAGTGGAGTTGTTTGATGAAAGGAACTGACTCTCATGGCTTCTATTCCTATCCTCGCCCCCCAGGAAATACATGCTGTGCAACGACCGGTGTACCTGCAACCCACGGAGCTGCCGGCACGGGCTTCCATCGATATCAGCAGCCGCTTCGGTGTCCGCTTACGCGAGCTGCGGCACGAAAAAAAACTGACCCAGCTACGGATGGCAATCGAGTTCGGCATAGACCGGAGTTACATCTCTGACGTGGAACGCGGCTGCAAAGCGGTCTCCCTGCCCATGCTCGAGGTGATGGCGCTGGGCTTTGATCTAAGTCTGTCGGAGCTCTTTCGTAACCTTTAGGCAGTGCTTGAACCAGGGAGCCGGTGCGCGCACGGTGCGAGCAGCAGAAGCAGTTCAGCCTCTGCAAACACCAGGCGTTCGGGCGGTTGCGCCTTGGCGTCGTCGGCTGAACTGCGCTGCAATTACGTTGCCTGATAGGTCGCGGAGAAAGCGTGCACCAACCGTCGGAGCAGCGGCCATCGCGTGTCCGAGTGGGTGAACGTTGAAGCCTGTCTGCCGAAGTGCGAAGGCATGATTGGTGGAGCTGAGCGGGATCGAACCGCTGACCTCCTCGTTGCGAACGAGGCGCTCTCCCAGCTGAGCTACAGCCCCCCACCACGGACGGTGAGCCTCTGCCTGGAAGGGCGCGCTCACCTCTGCTACGAGGGACAGTCTAGCAGGAGACCTCCGGCGGCTCCAAACCCGATCGAGCGCCGGAACACCTGCCCGAAGCGCATCGTATAGACGGGGGCGTGTGGGTAGAACTTTTCAACCGACGCATGCCAGACGAGGACAAGGAACGCTATGACTTCCCAAGAGCAACAGATGATCGACGGCCTGATCAGCCGCATCCGCAGTACCCCGGTGGAGAACAAGGATGTCGACGCAGAACAGCGGCTGCAGGCCGGCCTCGCAGGCTCACCCGATGCCCTCTACGTGCTCGCACAGACGGTGCTGGTGCAGCAGTACGGTCTGCAACAGGCGGGGGCGCAGCTGAAGGATCTGCAGGGACAGAACGATGCCCTACAGCAGCAACTGCAGGGTGCCGCAGCGCAGGCCGCGGCACAATCCAAGACCTCGGGCGGCAGCTTTCTGAGCCACATCTTTGGAAGCAGCTCCCCGCAGCCGTCCGCGCCGCAGCAACCGCCCTACCAGGCGGTCAACAATCCTGGCAACAGCGGAGGGGGCTACTCCGGCGGGGCCTACCCTCCTCCGCCTCCTTACCCGCCCCAGGGTTATCCCGCTCCATC
>CAXTFS010000043.1:0-15535 GCA_964243395.1 uncultured Acidobacteriaceae bacterium
TTGGTGTTGGCCAGCGTGCCGATGCAGGCGGTGTTCGATTCGCCGAGCACGTTGGAGGTGCCATTGCTTGAATTGCCGAAGGTGTTTTCGAAACCCACGCGGAGATTGCGCGCGAAGGTGTATTTGTGGCGCTTGCCAAAGGTGTAGTAGCTGGCGTGCGACATGTCCAGGCGGTTAAAGCTGGTCTGCGACCCAAAAATGGAGGAGGCGATGAACTCCTGGAAGGAGAAGTACTGCCCACGGGTGGCGTCGAGTGGACTGGGGTCACGGGTGTCATGGAAGTACGTGACCCCGGGGCCACCGACGCGGACCGGCTGCGACAGCTGTGGAATGAGGTTCGGAGAGACCTCGAGGCTGTTCGGGTTCACGCTGATACGACGGTATTGGAAGTCGTAGATGAAGTTGTCGGCGCGCTTCACCTTCTGCGTGACGCGAAAATCGGCCTGCTCGGTCTGCGCCTGGAAGGTCGTGATGTTCTGCACGTTGGAGTAGCCGCCCGACAGGGTTGCGGTCAGGGCTGGATTGCCGAGCAGGTTGGGGTTGTTGAAGCTCAGGGAGGCGAGTTGCTCCAGCAGGCCGTAGGTGGTGTGCAGGGTGAGCGAATCCTGCGTGCCGCGGAAGTTGATCCGCGAGACGTCCAGCGAGACACGGGGGCTGGCGCCGGCCTGGCCATTCTGCGCGGCGGTCTGCCCGCGGGTTTGCCCGGGGATCACACCAGGCTGACTCAGCTGCGCTTCAAAACCGAAGCCATAGGTGACATCCCAGCGCTTGGCTTCGGTGATCTGCACCAGGACGTTCTTGGTGGGCGCATCGCCGGCGGGATTCTGCACGGCAGCGTTGACCTCGTTGAAGAGCGCGAGGTTGTAGAGGTTGCGTTGGGTCTGCAGCAGTGCGGCCTGGTCGAGCGGATCGCCGGCGTGCACTTCGAGCTGGTTTTCAACGACCGCCGGCCTGGTGCGCTGAATGCCCGAGAGCAGGACGTGATCGATGGTGACCTGCTGGCCTTCCGAGACGTTCAGCGTGACATCGGTGCGGGTCTTGTCGTCGGCCTGCACCTTGGGGTCGACCTCCACGCGTGCGTGGTCGTAGCCGTGCGAGATGTACCAGGAGAGAATGCTGTCGCGGTCATTGGCCAGCGTGATCAGCGAGAAGGGCTGACCGGTTTCGGCGCTGAGCAGGGGATGGATAGCACCTTCCCGCGCCGGGTCAACGCCGGCCAGGTCGATGGAGCCGAATTTCTGTTGTGCGCCCTCGTCGATCGTGTAGACGACGTCGATCTCCGCTTCGATTTTGCCGTGCTTCTTGACTTTGTCGACGTCCTTTACGGACGAGGTGACCTTGGCATCCCCAAAGCCGCTGGCGCGATAAAGAGCCTGGATGGAGTCGCGATCGGCGGCGACCAGCTGGGCGCTGTAGGTTCCGTTCTTGACGTAGAGGCTGGCCTTTTTGACGCGCAGACGCTCTTCGAGGGTATCGGTGTCGAAGTAGTAATTGCCGGTGATGCTGACGGCCATGACACGGTGTCGCTCGCCCGGGGTGACATCGTACTGCACGGTCACGTTCGGTGTGTCGGCACCGAGCAGCTTTACGGAGTCTTCGACGTTGAAGTAGCCCTTCTGCTGCATGTAATCGCGGATGTTGAAGGCGCCTTCATTGAGCAGATCGTTGTCGACGGCCCCTTCCTCATACACGGGCACGAGGAGCTTGATGCGCGACTTGGCGAGCTTGATGCCGTTCACGACCACCTTGACCCGGGGTCCCTGCTCGGCGGCGAAGTCGTAGTCCAGGGCCTTGCGTGGGGCCTCATAGGTCTGCTTCTGCAGGGTGATCGTGCCTTCCAGTCGATCGTTCTTGACATAGAACGCACGCACGCCGGAGAGCGCAGTGCTGGCTGTTTCGCGCGTGACCTTGGGCTCGCACCCTTTCTGCACCAGCAGCGTGAGGCGACCGCAGTTCATGCCGCCCTTTTTGCGGAAGTCGTCGGCCGTAATGCCGGCGTCCTTGCCTTCCACGACCACGTGCCCAATGCGCGCCTGCGGGCCGGTCTTGATCTCCACGGTGACGTTCACCTGGCGGCCAACGTCATCCCTGCCCATTACGATGTTGACCTCGGGCTGATAGAAGCCGTTCTCGGCAAGCGAGGCCTTCACGCCATCGAGGGCAGCCGGAATCTGGGTCTCGGTGTAGGGCTGACCCGGGTCCATCTTGGTGGCGAACTCCAGCAGTGAGGACAGCCGCTCGGAACCCACGCCGACGATGGCGACACGGCCCACGTAGAAGCGTGGGACGCCGGCGTAGATCAGGGTGAGCCCGGCTGGGGACGCTTCGCCGCTCACGCTGATGTCGCGATAGCGGCCGCTGTTGAAGAGGCGTTGCAGATCGGTGCGGACACTCTCCGGATCGAGCGGTTGCCCGGCCTTCTGCGTAAGCTGGTTCAGCAGCGGATCCGTGGCGCCAAAGGTGACGCCGTCGAAGCGAATGGCCGCTACCGGCGTGCCAGCCTCCCTCCAGATCGACGTGGCGAGCGCAGGCAGCGGGTTCGTTACAACCGGCGGCGTCTGCGGCACCGTGGGCGTGGATGGATTGGCGTTCTGGCTTGCCTGCGGGACGGCCTGGGGCGCGTTGATGTTGGTGGAAGGCGTGGGCGTCGCCTCCTGCCCTGCGGACTGCGTGTTGCCGGGGCTTTGCGCGGCAAGCGAATGCGCCGCGCAGACGACCAGGCCACAGCATAGCGAAGCGGACGCAACCGTCAACCGCGACCGCCACAGGGAGCGGTGCTCGTTTGACCCATCCGACTCCCGCCGCGCGTCCGATTGCCCGTTTGCCCTGCCCGACACTGCGAATCCTTCCCTCTTGTACTGTGACGTGCCTTCACTGCTTTGGGCACGACACAACCCTGCCGGCGCAGCTCTGCCCTTGAACGCTCAGGATAGTTCATTTTGGGGCGCGTCAGAAGCTGGACGCGTTGGCCCATTTGAGTCGGGTCCACGCCCGCGAGGCTCCGCCGCGGCCCACGGCGGCCCACGCGGCTGGCCTCTACCCTGTCCTATACTCGCGGGGATGGTGACCGACCCGCTTTCCGCAACCGAGGAGACCTCCGCGGACACCGCCGCTGCGGACACCACCGCGGTGGGTGTGGCGTGCGACCCTGGCCCGAAGCACGCGCCGGCTGCCATTGATCCGCGCGAGCGCTATTCGCGCCAGGTGCTGTTCGGCGGCATCGGGAAGGCCGGGCAGGCGCGCTTGCTGGCGAGCCATGCGGCGGTGGTGGGCGTGGGGGCGACGGGCGCGGCTGCGGCGGGCCTGCTGGCACGCGCCGGGGTCGGGCACCTGACCCTGATCGACCGCGATTTTGTGGAGCCGTCCAACCTGCAACGCCAGGTGCTCTTCGACGAGGACGATGCGCGGGAGGCGCTGCCCAAGGCGGAAGCGGCGCGGCGTCACCTGGGCCGCATCAACGCGGATGTCGCCGTCGATGCGCAGGTGGCGGATTTGACCCCGGGCAACGCCCCGACGCTGCTGGCCGGGGCCGACCTCGTGCTGGATTGCACGGATAACTTCGAGACGCGCTATTTGTTGAACGACCTATGCGTCCGCGATGGGCGGCCGTGGATCTACACCGCTGCGCTGGGCGCCTATGCGGCGACGATGAACATCCTGCCCCGCCCTGCAGAGGACGTCGCGCCGCCGGCGTGGGCTGAGGCGGCGGCGCCGACCGCCTGCCTGGCGTGCCTGTTCCCTGCCGCGCCCGATGGCGTCGTGGAGACGTGCGAGACGGCGGGCATTCTGGGGACAGCGGTGAATTTCGCTGCGTCGATTGCTGTGACCGAGGCCCTGAAGTTCTTCACCGGACAGCCCGGAGCGATGCGGCGGACGCTGCTTTCGCACGATCTCTGGACGGGTGAGCGGTCGGAGATTGCGGCGGGCCGTCCGCGTGCTGGTTGCAGCGTGTGCGGCGCCCGCGAGTTCCGCGCCCTGGGTGGCGAAGGCCGGCCGCAGATCACGTTGTGTGGGCGGAACTCGGTGCAGATCCACGAGCATGCGCGCCCTGTGGACCTGCGGGCGCTCGCCGAGCGTTTGCGGCCGCTGGGGGAGGTGCGGGCCAACGGGCTGCTGCTGCGCTTTTCGCATGCGCCGTACACGCTTACCGTGTTTCCGGATGGCAGAGCGCTGATCCAGGGCACGACGGACGCGGGCCTGGCGCGGTCGTTGTACGCGCGTTTTCTGGGCAGCTGAGCAATACCAAAGAGGCGGCTCCTTGTTACTCAGACCGGTGTTTCCCAGCGGTTTGCAGCAGATGCGAAGCCGTGAGGAGCTGAACGTGCGGTAGGCTAGATAATGGCGAATCGCGCCGGCAATGCTTGTAGGCACGCGACTTGACTTTGCCACGAAGGAACAAGGCTTACATACGATGGGAACCAAACCAACTCCGGGTCTGTTCAAGCGCAACCCACCGATCGCCGGCGAAGCCGAGGCGATCGAGCGGGCAAAGCTGGGCGATCCCGATGCATTTTCCAAGCTCTACGCGCTGCACAAACGACGCGTTTACACGCTCTGCCTGCGGATGCTCGGCAATGTTTCTGAAGCCGAGGACATGACCCAGGAGGCGTTTCTTCACCTCTTCCGCAAGCTGGGCAGTTTTCGCGGCGAGAGTGCGTTTTCCACCTGGCTGCATCGCCTGACGGTGAACCTGGTGCTGATGCACCTCCGCAAGAAGGGCCTGCAGCTGGTATCGCTCGAAGAGACGATCAATCCTTCCGAAGAGGACGCACCGAAGCGCGACTTCGGCTCGCGGGATCCGCAGCTTTCGGGTTCGGTGGATCGTGTCACGCTGGAGCGCGCGGTGGCCTCGTTGCCGCCGGGATACCGCATGGTTTTTGTGCTTCACGATGTGGAAGGGTTCGAGCATAACGAGATTGCGACCATGCTTGAATGCTCCACGGGCAACAGCAAGAGCCAGCTGCATAAAGCGCGACTGCGGCTACGCGAGCTGTTGCGCCATCCGGAGCAGCTGCCGCCGCCGATCACCCCTTTGCGGGAGCTTGTGCAATGAACGATCTCTCCAACATCAACTTCGACTCCATGACGCCCGCCGAGTTTGAGCAACATCTGCCCGACCTGTTTCTGGCGGGTGGTAAGTTAAGCGAAGATCCCCGCCTGGCTCGTTTTCTTGGGGCCAATCCGGACTGTGCAGCGCTGGTGCGCGATCTGGAAACCATTGCGGAAACCGCGCGCAGCCTGTTCGAGCCGACCCACGACCCGAGCGACTCCGTGTGGTCCAACATCGCGAGCAAGCTGCAGGAAGAATCAGCCGACGACGGCGGCGCGACCGATATCGCCGGCTGAATCCGGAAAAGTGAAGGCGTGCAGGCCTGGTGGATATCCCCTCCCGGGCCTGCGTGCTATGCTCCGCCCGTGTGCGCCCTGAGCCAGTTGAATAATGCTGTCGAGCGGATCGTCCTGACCGGCTTCATGGGCTCAGGCAAGACGACCGTGGGGCGTATGCTCGCGGCGCAACTGGGCTGGCGCTTTGTTGACCTGGATGACGCGGTTGAAACGCGAGAACTCCGCAGCGTGCCCGAGATCTTCGCACAGCATGGCGAGGTCTATTTTCGCCAGGCCGAGAAGGAAGTCCTTGCCGGCCTGCTCCGGCAGCGTGAGCACGTAATCGCGCTGGGAGGCGGGGCGCCCGGCACCGAGGCGGTGGCTTCCCTGCTGCGATCGGCCCCCGGAACATCGGTGATCTATCTGCAGGCGCCGTTCGATCTTCTGTACGCGCGATGCACTGCGCAGGCGCTTCTGCCGCAGTCCACGGCGCGGCCGTTGCTGGGCGACCGAGGCGAGACAGAGCGCCGTCATGAGGCTCGTCGCGTTGGGTATGCGGCGGTCGCACACAGGACGGTAAACGGAGCGAACGCACCGGATGCCGTGACGGGGGACATCCTGCAGATCCTGGGGTTGACAGAGATCTGATCGGGATTCGGGCGGATTGCAGCAGCCGCGAAAACGATGCGTGCATCGTACAGGGAACCCTACAGGAGATTTCCTTGGCAACGTCCGTCTCACCCGCTGCTTCCGTCACCACAACTGCTCCTCACGCGGATGCAAAGCGTACGGTACGTGGATACATCGTCTTTACCATCTCGCTGCTGCTGTTGCTGGGGCTCGCATGGCGGCTGCTTGAGGTGCTGGAACTGGTCTACGTCAGTGCCCTGTTTGCCGTGGTGTTGATGCCTCTGGTGAAGCGCATTGAGGGTGTGCGCATCGGCAAATACCGGCCGTCACGCGTGATCGCGATCATGGTGCTGATGATCACGGTGGTGGGCGTCCTGTTTTTGCTCTTCTTCTTTGGCTTGCCGCCGGTCATTCGCGACCTGCAGCGGTTTGCGTATGACCTGCCGCAGAGGCTTCCAGAGCTCGTAGCGCGACTGAAGAAGTTGCCGATCGCGAACAAGATCGGGGTCGACAGCATTGCGCAAAAGGGTGAGAATTTTGTGGCTGCCTTTGCCACTTACCTGGTGGATTCGGCACCCAAGTGGCTCGGCCACATCCTCGATCTCCTGACGGCGTTGATCCTGTGCATCTACTTCATGATCGAAGGCGAAGCGACGTACTACTACTTCCTAGCCATGGTGCCGGAGCGCTCGCGCCCTCGTCTTGCGAAGACCCTGCAGGTTGCCGAGGTTCGCATGAGCAAGTGGTTGTTTGGCCAGGGCGCGTTGATGCTGATTCTGGGTGTCAGCAGCACGATCGTCTTTGGGCTGCTGCACGTGCGCTACTTCTTCCTGCTGGGCACGATGATGGGTCTGTTCAACATCATTCCGATCATCGGGGCCGTCATCACAGTACTGCTGGCAGCCGGGGCGGCGGCGCTTGATTCGTGGACGAAGATGGCAGGTGTCTTTATCTTCTATGCCATCTATGCACAGCTGGAAAACGGCTACTTGACGCCGAAGATCATGCGCAGCAGTGTAAACCTGATGGGACTCTCTGTATTGATTGCCTTGCTGGCCGGATCAGCACTCGCAGGCGTTGTGGGCGCGCTGGTATCCGTGCCGACGGCCGCGCTTGTTGCCGTTTTCGTGCAGGAGTACCTGGTCCAGGGCGATGCAGACGCCAAGCAGCTGCAGGCGAAAGCCGATGCCATGGAGTAGGTCGGAGAGCCGCATCGTTTGCCGTCGTGAAACATGAAAGAGCCCCGCAGACGCAGGGCTCTTTTTCTTGCGAAGGACTTGAGGCGGTTATTTCAGTTCGTAGCCTGCAAAGAAGTAGCCGATCTCAAACGCGGCCGTATCTTCCGCATCCGAGCCGTGCACGGCGTTCTCTTCGATCGACGACGCGAAGAGTTTACGCAGCGTCCCTTCTTCGGCGTTGGCCGGGTTGGTGGCGCCCATCAGCTTACGCAGGTCGGCGATGGCGTTTTCTTTCTCGAGCACCATCGGGAAGATGGGACCCGACGACATGAACTGGGTGAGCGAGCCGAAGAACGGACGAGCCGCGTGCACATGGTAGAAGCCCTTGGCCTGCTCTTCGGAGATCGATAGTTTTTTGATCGCGATGATCTTGAAGCCGGCCTTTTCGATCTGCGCCAGGATGGCGCCGGCGAGGCCTTTGCGAACAGCGTCCGGCTTGATGATGCTGAAGGTGCGTTGTGACACGGGTACATCTCCCTCGAAGCGATTGTGCTGATGTGCTTAAAAGCGCAGCTGTCTCAGTGTACCGAACCAGCTCGGCAACTCAGTATTTCCAGCTGGTGAGGTCAGCGCCCTGGGGTGCGGTCTTCGCGATACGGTCGAGGATCATGGGCACATACATCTGGTTGTAGTGCAGGCGGCTGTACCAGTTCGGCTTGTCCGGGTCGCCATTCCAGCAGTGCTCCGCACGGGGACCGTACTTCACTTCGCCCTCGTAGGGGACGCCATGGCCGGGTGTGCCGGTCTGCTTTAGGAAGTCTTCCATCAGGTAGACCGCGTCGTTGAGGAAGTAGGTGTCGTCTGAGCCGACATAGAGGTGCAGCTTGCCTTGCAGCTTCGGCCCGAGTGTCGCCCAGTCGCGCTGCAGAATGGCATCAAGATCGTAGTGATCGTGCCAGTATGCGGCAGTGGTCTGGTCGATCTCCCCGGTGGTTTTGTCGAAGATGGATTGCGGATAGCCGTCCGTGCCGACGGGCGAATAGACGGCCTGCCAGATATCGAACTGCTCGCCGGAGCGGCCATGATCACCGAGTGCGGCCTCATACGCGACGTTGTCGCGAACCGAGATCAGCGTCTGGCCGAGATAGTTGCGCATGGCGGGCTGCTCGACCCGCTTGTTGGCGCCGGGGAGATAGAACATGCTTTTCTGCTTGTAGAGATCGGCGGTGGTGTAGGCGTGGAAGTCGACGGGATCGGGGCAGGCAACGAAGGCGCCGTTGTAGTGATCGGGGTAGACCATCTGCACGGCGAGGGACTCCCAGCCGCCGGTGGAGCCGCCGTATACGAAGCGCGCCCAGCCCTGGCCGATGCCCCGAAACTGCTTCTCAATCGCCGGCACAAGTTCGGTCTCGATCGCGTCGCCATAGGGGCCAAGATTGGCTGAGTTGACGGCGTAGCTGTCGTCATAAAACGGGTTGGCGTGGTTGATCTTGACGATCAGAAAGCGCGGCTGATCCGGCGCGATCCACTGCTGATAGTTCTTGTAGCTTTCCTCCTGCTGGATGCGATTGTAGCCGGCGAGGTGGAAGCGTTCGGAGTAGTCGGGCTTGAGGTTCGGATCGGGCGGCGTCTCGCGAAAGTCACTAAAGCCGGGCGAAAAGTGGTCTTCGAAGATCACCAGCGGATAGTGCGCGTTGGGGTGCGTATCAAAGCCTTGGGGCGTCATCACGACAGCCGAAAGATAGATGGGCGAGCCCCAGAACTTGGTCAGCAGGGCGCTTTGAATGCGCAAATGGCGGATGTATTTCGTGTCCGGGATGGGAGCGATCGGCGGAATGACATCGCTGAGCGAAACGTCCAGCGCGGGTGAGGCGCCGTTACCGATATGCACGTGCTGCGGGGTGCTGAAGAGGTTGCCGGGCTTGGAGTTCCAGTGCTGGCCTTCGCCCATGTCGGGTGGCAGCTTGACCGTTTTGCCATCAGCGCGATGGAAGGTCTGGTAGACGTCCAGCACGGCCTGGACAGTGTAGTCGCCGGGCGGCATCGCGCTCAGTTTCGCAATGGGATAGCCAGCTGCCTCGTCGGTGACGCTGATCGGGGTGCCTGGCTTCCAGCCGTCGACGGTGACGCCGAAGACCTGCTGCGATTTCGGCGTGTCGTCGATCGCCGTGCGTGGTTCCACGGCGGGATCATTGGAGAGCAGAAGCAGCAGGCGGCCGTCGAGCGGCTTTGCCGAGCGTGCCGCCGGGAAGCTGACCGAGACGGTCTGGGCGCCGGAACAAGGAGTCGCCGCCACCAGACAGGCAGTGAGAAGGAACAGGATGCGCTGCATAGGCGTGAGTATACCCACCGTCTGCGGCGCAACGCGGACTGGGCGCGTCTAAGTTGTATGCGTAAAACGGCAGTGATCTGGCTGGCCGGCTGCATCGCCTGGACCGTCGATTTCGGCGTGAACGCCGCTTATCACCATGCGCAGCACGCACAGTTGGCGTTGATCATGGCGATCCTGTTTGCAATCGCCTATGCTTTTTACAGGACGCAGGGACGCTGAGCGCCCGCCCAGGGGCTCTACGGCAAGTCTCACGGAGACACGCACGATGTTTGAAGGCAAGCCCGAAGCCGGTCGATCCCCATGGCGCAGCACGGCGGTTTCGGCTGCCCTGCACAGTGCCGTGTTGCTCGCCGTTACGTCGGTTGTCGTAAAGGCGCCGCGAGTGATCATCGCCAAACAACCTGGAACGGCGCTCGGCAACACGGTGCTGACGTATTACAGCCCGGGTGGGCCACCGCGGCTGGCCAACCACGTGCCTCCGAGGGTTGTTGCCTCGCAAACGCCCACGCCGCCCGTGCCCGTGGCACCGCCGAGTGTCGAAGCGCCGAAGGATGAAACGACTGCCAGCAACGGCACTGGCAGTTCGACCGAGAGTGGCCTGGGCGAGGGCGATCTGCGGATCGCGCTACCGACGTTTGCGCCGCCGCCGAAGCCGAGTTTGTCGACGCTGGCAGCGGGAACAGCCGGGGATGTGATCCTGGATGCGGTGATCGATGAGCAGGGCCACATCCGGCAGTTGACCCTGTTGCATGGGCTGGGCACGCCCATCGACGATGCGGTGATTGCAACTGTTCAGGGTTGGACGTACACGCCGGCAACGCGGGATGGCAAGCCTGTGGCGAGTGGCCAAGAACTGCACTTCCATTACGAAAAGTCTTAGGGCCCTAGTCGAGAGGGCGCGCCAAACGATATGCGCTCGCCGCGCCTCGATGGTGTCGCCCTACTTCTGGCCGGCTTCGATGTCGAAGGTCATCTTCACGTCATCGCCGAGCATGGAATCACCTGATTTGAGTGTGCCGTTCCAGGTGAGGCCGAAGTCCTCGCGATGTATCGTCGTGGACGCGCTGAAGCCACGATGCGGCTTCTTGTCCATGCCGATCTGCTCCTTGCTGGGCGGGTCCATGTGCAGCGTGACAGGCTTGGTGACGCCATGCAGCGTCAGGTCGCCGGTCACGTCATAGCCCTCGCCGGCCTGGGCGACCCTGGTGCTCTTGAAGGTGGCTGTTGGGAACTTAGCAGTATCGAAGAAGTCCGGCGTTTTCAGATGACCGTCACGCTGCGCATTGCCAGTGTCGACCGAGGTGACATCGATGGTCGCGATGACGCTGGAGTCCGCGATGTTCTTGTCGTTCAGGTCCACGGTGCCGCCCGTGATGGCAAAGCGCCCGTGCACTGTTGAGATACCCATGTGCTTGATGCCGAAGTCGACCTGCGAGTGCGCGGGATCGATCGCATAGGACACACGCTGGGCGTGCCCCTGTGCCGAGCCGAAAAGTGAGCCTGCCAGAAGAACGATTGCCGAAAGTAGATGCTGAGTCGTACGCATGGAAGTGCCTTTCGTGGGCGCAGTGAGTCGTGTGGAGCGGAAAGAGGCTCCTTACGCCAACAGCTGTGTACTGCGAACCCGGTTGCTGTACGAAAGGATGTGCGCCCGCATGTTCACGGTGCAAAAATTGGCGGCCGGAGCCGCCAATTTGCAAGGGAAGTAGTTACCCGGGAGTAACTTAGCGCTTCAGCACGCGTGCCATCGTCTCGCCGATTTCTGCGGGTGACTTCACGACATGGATACCCGCTTCGGTCATGGCCTGCATCTTGCTCTCCGCAGTGCCTTCTCCGCCGGAGATGATGGCGCCAGCGTGGCCCATGCGGCGTCCCGGCGGCGCGGTCTGGCCGGCGATGAAGCCGACCACGGGCTTCTTCACGTTGGCCTTGATGTAGGCAGCGGCGGCCTCTTCGTTGGTGCCGCCGATCTCACCGATCATGATGATGGCTTCAGTCTCGGGATCCTCGTTGAGGAGCCTGAGGGCATCGATGTGCGTGGTGCCGACGATGGGATCGCCGCCGATGCCGATGGCGGTGGACTGGCCGATGCCGCGCGTGGTGAGCTGGTACACGGCCTCATAGGTCAGGGTGCCGGAGCGCGAGACGATCCCGACCGAGCCTTCCTTGTGGATGCGGCCGGGCATGATGCCGATCTTGGCCTTACCCGGCGAGATCACGCCGGGGCAGTTGGGGCCGATGAGTGTGGACTTGGTGTGCTTGACCACACTCCAGGTCTTCACCATGTCGAGCACGGGGATGCCCTCGGTGATGCAGACGATCAACGGCAGACCGGCGTCGGCGGCTTCGAGGATGCCGTCCGCGGCGGCGGGTGGTGGGACGAAGATCACCGTGGCGTTTGCGCCGGTGGCCTTCACGGCTTCTTCCACGGTGTTGAAGACGGGCCAGCCCTCGTGGGTGGTGCCGCCTTTGCCGGGGGTGACACCGCCCACAACCTGCGTGCCGTATTCGGCGCAGCCCTTGGCGTGGAAGGTGCCCTCCCGGCCGGTAATGCCCTGCACGATGAGGCGGGTGTTTTTGTCGACGAGGACGGACATAGCTCTTAGCTCCTAGCTTTAGCTTCTAGCTCTTTGCGGAAACGGTGGCGATGAAGGACGAGAGCATGCGGCCAACTTCGACGCTTTTAACTTGCGCAATCTGCAGGAGGGCAGCATCACCTATGTCTAACTTGCGCGCAATGACAATTTGAGTTTGGACTTCGTAGTTGGATCCCTGCGCTATGCCTTGAAATTGACGAAATTCGTTCTTGTTGAGGCGGCCTCGTCCTTCCGCGATGTTGCTTGCAACCGAAACCGCAGCGCGCTGTAGCTGAGAGGAGAGCCCATACATCTCGCTCTTAGGGACGGACCCGGTCGCTTTGTACACCGACACACTCATCTCAATCGCACGCTGCCACACAAGCACATCTTCTAACTTCTGAGCCATCGCCTATGTTTCTTTCGCCCTAGCTAAGAGCTAGAAGCCAACAGCTAGCCCTTCGCCGCCGCCACAGCCAGATCCGCGGCCTCTTTCATCGTCGCGCCTACTTCGAACTTCAGGCCGGATTCGGCGAGGATCTTGCGGCCTTCTTCTACGTTGGTGCCTTCGAGACGGAGGATGATGGGGATTTGTACGTTGAGGTTGCGGGCGGCGGCCACGACCGCTGTGGCGAGCACGTCGACACGCAGGATGCCACCGAAGATGTTGATGAAGATGGCCTTGACGTTGGGGTCAGAGAGCAGAATGCCGAAAGCGTTTTCAATCTGCTCCTGGTTGGCGCCACCGCCTACGTCGAGAAAGTTGGCGGCTGAACCGCCGGCGTACTGGATGATGTCCATGGTCGCCATGGCAAGGCCGGCACCGTTGACCATGCAGGCAATATTGCCGTCGAGCTTGATGTAGTTCAGCGCGAACTTGGAGGCCTCGACTTCGAGGGGATCTTCTTCGGCGAGATCGCGCAGGTCTTTGAGGTCCTTGTGGCGGAAGAGCGCGTTGTCGTCGAAGTTGATCTTGCAGTCGAGTGCGGCGAGCTTGCCGTCCTTGGTGGTGATGAAGGGGTTGATCTCCATGAGCGTGGAGTCGGTCTCGAGATAGGCCTTGTAGAGGCCCATCATGAAGCGGACGGCTTCGCCGATCTGTGGACCTTCAAGGCCGAGTTTGAATGCGAGTCGACGGGCCTGGTACGCGGTGAGTCCAAGAGCCGGGTCAATGACTTCCTTGAAGATGGCGTCGGGGTTGTCATGGGCGACCTCTTCGATCTCCATGCCGCCGGCCTGCGAGGCCATGAAGACGACCTTGGAGGTCGCGCGGTCGAGCACGATGCCGAGATAGAGCTCGCGGGCGATGGCAGAGCCGGATTCGATCAGCAAGCGCTGCACCTTCTGACCAGCGGGGCCGGTCTGGTGCGTGAACAGCTGCATGCCGAGGATCTTCTTGGAGTGCTCTTCGGCCTCAGCGCGCGATTTGGCGAGCTTGACGCCGCCACCCTTGCCGCGGCCGCCCGCGTGGATCTGTGCCTTGACCACAACGACGGCGTGGCCCGCGCCAAAGAGCTGCTGCGCGGCGGCATCGGCCTCCTCAAAGGTGGCCACCATGTGACCATCGGGAACACTGACGCCGTAGCGCCGGAGGATCTCTTTTGCCTGGTACTCGTGAATCTTCATGCGTGCTCCAAAGGGCGTTTTAGCTCAGACAAGTCATAGTAGCCGATGGGACGTGGGTCGATCACGGGGGCTGAAGGCGAGGACGTCCTGATAGCCTCGATGCGGTGGCGATCACGGACGAATTGCGTGCGGTGGTGGAGGGGCGGCGAACGCTGACGCTGGAGGAAGCGACGACGCTGATGCGGCGCATTCTGGCGGGCGAAGCGTCCGACAACGAGCTGGCGGCGCTGCTTGGGGCGATGGCCGCGCGCGGCGAAACGGCGGAGGAGATTGCGGGTTTTGCCCTGGCAATGCGGGAGGTCGCAACCACGCTGCCGCTGACCGACGCCGAACGCGAGGAGCTGGTCGATACCTGCGGCACGGGCGGCGATGGCAGCGGTACATTCAACATCTCGACGGCGGCGGCGCTGGTGGCGGCGGCGGCCGGCGTGAAGGTGGCCAAGCACGGCAATCGGGCGGTGACGAGCCGGTGCGGCTCCGCGGATGTGCTGGAGGCGCTGGGTGTGCCGATTGCGCTTGATCCGGCGGCCGCGGTGGAGGCGCTTCGGCAGCATAACTTTTGTTTTCTGCTGGCGCCTTCGCACCATCCCGCGATGCGCGCGGTAATGCCGGTGCGACGCGCCCTGGGGGTACGCACAATTTTCAACGTGCTGGGGCCGCTGCTGAATCCGGCGGGCGCGCGGCGGCAGGTGATGGGCGTGTATGCGGCGGCGGTGGCGATGCCCGTGGCGCGAGCGATGGCGATGCTGAATGTGCGGCGGGCGCTGGTGGTACACGGCTCGGGATCGTTGGATGAGCTGTCGCTGAGTGGACCCAGCGAGACGATCTGGGTGCGCCATGACGATTACGGAGAGAGGATCGTGGGCAGCAGCCTTTCGCCGGAGGACGTCGGGTTGCAGCGAGCACCGATGGAGGCGCTGACTGGCGGCGATGCGCACGCCAACGCGAGTATCTTGCTCTCCATTTTTGCCGGGGATCGCGGGCCGCAGCGTGATATTGTGCTGCTGAATGCAGCGGCGGTGATGGCCGTAGCGGAGCGCGCTGTCGATCTTTCGGCCGGTGTGGCGTTGGCGGCTGAGACGATCGATTCAGGCGCTGTGTTGCAGTTGCTGGAGCGCCTCAGGGCATAGAGGGTTATCTGCAAACATGGAGGCTGAACGATGGCGCGAGTCACAGGTGTAGGCGGAGTTTTTCTGCGGTCGGCGGACCCCAAGCGGCTAAAGGCCTGGTATGCCGAGCATCTGGGCTTGCCCATGCAGACGGGCGGCATGTTGCTGTGGAGCGACGAGGTACCTGCGGGTACGGGCATGACGGTGTGGTCGACGTTTCCGGCGGACACGCCCTACTTTGGTGAGGGGGCGCAGGCGGTGATGATCAACTATCGCGTCGACGATCTTGATGCCTTGCTGAGCTCGCTCGCGGCGGCTGGTGTGTGGATCGACCCCAAGCGCGAAGACCACGATTACGGCCGATTTGCCTGGATTCGCGATTGCGACGGAAACCGTTTAGAGCTTTGGCAGCCCCTCGCGGACTGAGCTGGTTACGACCGAACCGTTTCCAAAACCGGACCGGGCAGTTCCAGCTGCTCGGAGCCGAACTCGTCCAGATGCGGGTGAAAGTGGGCGCGACAGCGAGCCTCGTACAGCCCGGTCGCGCCAACGACCACCAGTTCCTGCGACTGGCCGAGGCGCTGCGTATGGATGGCGCTTTCGCCACAGACCATGCACACGGCGGAGAGCTTGGTCACCCTGTCCGCCATGGCCATCAAGGCGGGAACGGGGCCAAACGGCTCGGCGGTAAAGGTCATGTCGAGCCCGGCCGCGAGGACGCGTTTGCCGAGCGCGATGAGTTCCGAAGCGAGTGGGAGG
>CAXTFS010000044.1:0-15461 GCA_964243395.1 uncultured Acidobacteriaceae bacterium
CGCCTCGGTCACGCGTCTTCCCGTGTGACGGGCGGCTGCGTCAAGCGGAGCTGGTTGACGGCGCGCTCAAGCACACCGGGGGTGAGCATGCCGAGCATGGCGCCGTCTTCGATGACCGGAATGAACTCGGTGGCACCGCCGGCCGCGGCGCGGCGCAGGGCATCGCCGAGTTTTTCAGCGGGGCTGGCGGTCTGCAGCGAACGCGACATGGTGCCCTGCAGGAAACCATCGCCTTCGGCCTGCAGACGGGCGGCGAGGGCGGTGCGGGAGACCCAGCCGACGAGCCGCTCGCCACGAAGCACGGGGAAGAGCTCCTGGGCGGTGTGGGTGGTCTGGCGGAGCGAGTCGCGCAGGGTATTGTTGGCGCTGAGCGGCTTGTACTCGGTGAGCATCACGTCGCGGACGGTGATGCTCATGGCCTCGGCTGAACCCGCGCCCGCGGAACGGTTCACAAAGGCGAGCAGAAGCACGGTGAGGCCCAGCAGAAAGGGCCAGAGCATCAGGAAAAAAATGCCGGAGAGCATCAGCACAGTTGCGGCGGCCGTGACCAGACCCGGGGCGGTGCGCGCCGGGCGTGCGGGCGGGGTCGCTTCTCCGGTGCGCTCCGGCGTTTTGGTTCGCAGTAGCTTTGCGGAGGGAAGAGCGCCGGTAGGCAGGAGATTCACAATGCCGAGCACCACCTGGAGCCAGACCGCGCTGCGCAGGATGTGCTCGATCGTGATCCACGGCTGCTGCACCAGGGCCACGTGGGGGTCGACGCCGTAGGCGAAGCCGAGCAGCAGCAGCGCAACGCCGAAGTTCGCTGCCGATCCGGTCGCCGTGATGATCCGGGTTTTGGCCGGCGTCAGGCCCTCCCGACGCGGCGCCAGAGCCATGACGCCGCCTACCGGCAGCAAGAACAGCGCGCGCAGCGGGAGGCCGGTGTAAGCCGCCGCGATGGCACGGGCGATCTCACGGACCAGCACGGCCGCACAGAGCGCCAGCCACAGGCCGATGCCGCGTTCCATGCTGCCTGTCGTAACCACCGAGTACCCGGCCGCCAGAGCGAGCAGCACAACAAAGGAGACGTGCACGCGCACGTGTACGCCAAGCCATCGGCCGGCTGGAATGGAGAGTTGCAGCACAGGCTTATTGTAGGCGTGACCGCGGCGCGATCGGTCACGCTACCCTACGGCATGTGGGGGAACGTGAGCGGATGAGCGTATGCGGGTGAGCCGATGCGAGTGATCGGCGGGGAGTTTCGATCGCGGGTGCTGGTCACCCCGCGCGGAACGGCGACGCGACCCACCAGCGACCGGCTACGCGAGACGCTGTTCAACGTGCTGGCTCCACGGCTGGAGGGAGCGCGCTTCGCGGACCTGTATGCGGGCGCGGGTGCGGTGGGCATTGAGGCCCTGAGCCGGGGCGCGAGTGTTTGCCTGTTTGTCGAGCAGGCGCCGGCGGCGCTGACCGCCATTCGCGGCAATCTGGCGCAGCTCGGACTGGGGCCGAAGGCTGCAGTGGACCCGCGGGGCGTGGCCCGCGCGCTGGCAGATGGCGCGATCGGGCAGGAGAGGTTTGATCTGGTGTTCCTGGACCCGCCGTACGAGGCGACAGAGGAATATGCGGCCACGCTGCGGGCGCTGGGCGGGCGAGCATCGATGCTTGCGCCGGGGGCAATCGTGATTGCGGAGCACGCGCGCCGCGATCCGCTGCCAGAGCGTGCCGGAGCCTTGCTGCAAAGTCGCTTGCTGGAGCAGGGCGACGCTGCCCTAAGCTTCTACAGAATCGAAGCTGACACCAAGCCAAGAAGCGAAGGGACCCATGACGATTGAGCTGTCCAAGGACACGCGAGCGGACGCAATTGCGTCGCTTAAGCGCTACTTTGAAGAGAACATGCCTGAGCCGCTGGGCGATCTGCCCGCCGGATTGCTGTTGAACTTCATCCTGGAAGAGGTAGGTGGCGCGATCTACAACCAGGCGATCTCCGACGCGCAGGTTCGGGTGGCGGCGCGGGTTGGGGACCTTTCGGGCGAGCTCTTTGCGGAGGAATTTCCGTACTGGCCAAGGGTCGACGGCAAGCGCAAGGGCCGGCGCTAGGCAGCCATTTAGCTCTCGCTGGTCCTAGCCACCGCCGTGGCTTAGCTGCCGCCCTGGTCGTATCCGCCTCCAAGGTGCGCGCCGGTGCGCAGATCGACGCTAAAAGGCTTCTCCCGGTCGGAGAACATGTCCCAGCCATCGCCGTGGAGCTGCCCATCGCGGACCGCACGCAGCGTAACGCCCTCCCAGCTGAGGCGGGCGGTCTGCCAGAGAACGCCAGCGGCGCCGAGGGCCACCACCGTATGGAAGCCGGCCAGCAGGAGCATGCCCTCCGCGACGGCCGGAAGCACGGCGGTGATGGGGCGCTGCGGCAGAAAATCGCACACTGCTGGATTGCGGGTGTCGACGCGGTAACCGTAACCGCCGGCGACGGCAAGCAGTTCGTCCGGAGCGGGACAGGACCACACGCCGGAGGGCAGGGCCGGGTCGCGGAAGCCCAGCGCGCAGGTCGCCAGAAACGTACCGCCGGTGGGTGGGCGCACCTGGAGCAGCATGGCGCCCCGGGCGATGGCGTCCTCCTCGCCGGGCACGACCTGCGGATAGACGAACTGCCGAGCGGGCGCGATGAGGGGCGGCGTGCGCAGGATCTCGGCCGTCCAGGTCTGTGGAAAGGCCTCCGGGGTCTGCGCCGAGACGGGCGGGGCGGAAGGATGGTCCGGAGTCATCGCAGGTGCTCCCAGCCGCCGGCCTTCAGCGCGGTGCGGCGGCCATCGATTGCCCGGATGGCGACCGTAGGCTGGCCGCTCCCCCGCGCCAGGCAGCGGCCGATCTCGGTGAGGCGCAGGCCGGCGATCGCGGCAGGCACTTTGGCGCGTGGCGGCGCGGCGAACAGCAGCTGGTAGTCCTCACCCCCGTGGAGTGCGGCGGACAGAGCGGCTGTAGGGCCCAGGGCGGCCGCCAGCGCATGAATGGGAACCTGGGCGGCGTCGACCTCGGCTGCGACGCCCGACGCGCTGCAGAGGTGGCGCAGGTCGGTCGAGAGGCCGTCGCTGAGATCGATCGCCGCCGTGGCGAGACCGCGCTGCAGCAGGGCTTGTCCGACCGCGAGCTGCGGGTCGGGGAAGAGGTGCGGGTGCAGACTTGCTTGTCTCCCATGGAGATTCGCTGGGGGACAGGAAGCGGGTTGCTGCCCGCTCCGGCGCTGACCGGAGAGGCTTTCGAGCTCTGCGGCTGAACCGCCGAGCTCGCCGGTACAGAAGAGGCGGTCGCCGGGCCGGGCCCCGTCACGACGCAGTGCCCGGCCACGGGGGACGGCCCCGAGCAGAACAATATCGGCGATCACATTTCCGTCAGGAGCCTCGGCGGTGTCCCCCCCGGCGAGCGGCACGCCGACGCGGTCGGCGAGCGCGAAGAGGCCGTCGAGAAAGCCGTCCAGCCAGGCCGGATCGGCGGCCAGGTTCCTGGGCAAAGCCAAGGATAGAAAGGCGGCGACCGGCCGGGCTCCCATGGCGGCCAGGTCGCTGAGGCCGCGGGCGAGGGTGCGGTGACCGACCGCGGCCGGTGGATGCCAGCCCCGGCGAAAATGGCGGCCCTCCAGCGAGAAGTCTGTTGTGACCACCAGGTCCTCGCCAAGCCGGGGACGAAGGATGGCACAGTCGTCGCCGATGCCGAGGCGAAGATCGCCGCGGCCGGCGCCCTGCGCGGCGCGTCCCCGGATGCGTTCGATGATGGCCAGCTCGCCCCGGGGTCGCTCCGGCGGCCGTTTGTGGGAACGCCTGGAGTTGGGTGGGGAGGGCACCGCTTCAGCATAGCTGGGCGGTCGGCCCGAAGTGCTCCCCCCGGGCTGCGTCCGCGAGATCGGAAGCCCGCATCCATACAAAATGGCGAGAGCATTGCGGGTTGTTTGATCTAAGTACCCCCGGTATCGTCAAGCTTGCCATCCCGTCGGGGTTTGCCGCTGTCTTTGTTGCGCGTTGCGTGAACTCCCCAACCTGACTGCAACATCCCGTCACTCAGCCTCGTCTTCATTGGAGAGGCAGGCCAAGAATCAGGATCATGCGCAAGCGCTATATCGTGTACGTCACGCAAGGGGAGAACGGGGACACCGATCGTATCTCCGTCCCGATGCGCTACGTGTACGTGTTTCTCGTGTCCGCGCTGGTGGGCCTGTTCACGCTGGCGGGAATGGCTGGATCGTACAGCCGCATGTTGGCCAAGGCCGAGACGATCAACCGTCTGCGCGACGATCTGGCGCTGAGCCGCAAGGATTATCAGCACCTGGAAAAGACGGCCCACGAGCGCGATGTGCAGGCCGCCAGCCTGGGCTCACTGGCGACCGAGGTCTCAGCAATCTACGGCCTCACGGCCGGCAAGCTCACGTTTGCGCACGGGCACAGCTTACAAATTGGCAAATTCGGCAAATTCGGCAAGTCCGGTAAGTCGTCGCCCGCTGCAGCTGCGGCGGCCAAGGCCCCGCTGAAGGATGAAGCGGCTGCCTTTACCGATGACGACAGTTACCTGAAGTCGCTGGACACCTTCTATGCGCTGCGCCACACTGCGCAGGCGGGGCTGACGATGCCCTCGACGGGCACGCTGGACCTGACTCTTGGCTCGCGTGGCTCCCTGGGCGATCTGGCCGGCGGGGTAGATCTGGGTGCCGGCCTGAGCGGACGCGGTGTGCCGGACATGTGGCCGATCCTTGGGCCGATCAACTCCGGCTTTGGTGAGCGCGAAGACCCGATCCTTGGGCTGGGTACGGGTGAATTCCACAAAGGCGTTGATATCGGCTCCCCGGATGGCACGCCCGTGCATGCTCCGGCGGATGGCCATGTGGTGAAGGCCGGCATGGGCAATGGCTACGGGCGTGAGATCGAGATCGACCACGGCAATGGCATCGTGACCGTCTACGGCCATCTGCAGGGCTGGAACGTGACGGCGGGCCAGAATGTTGTCAAGGGTGAAGTGATCGGGTTTGTGGGTCACTCCGGCCGCACGACAGGATCGCACCTGCACTATGAGGTCCAGGTGCGTGGCGCGGCGGTCAACCCGCACAAGTACCTGCGCACGACGATGGCGCAACTCGGCGGCGGACCTTCCACCGGCTCGTAACGCCTCTGCTGGACCCGCGACCTGCTGTGTTCGCGATCTGCTGGGTCATTCGTGTAGACGCTGGCCATTTCGCCTTGCCCACTGACGCGGCAGGGGCGGTTACGTTATTCGCAGGTACTTTGGACCGACGCAGATGGCGTTCGCGCGGCTGGATGAGCGGGGGCAGGCGGCCTTCGCCGAGGACCTCGAGGCGTTGTGGGCGAAGGCCAACGTTGCGCAGGATCCGACAAAACAGGTGCTTGTGCGAAACGAGTACCTGCAGGTGCTGGCGCGGCGCAAGGCCTGAGTGACGGAATGGACTGGCGACTGGCTATTTGGGGCCGAGCACCTTGATCTGGAAGATTGTGGGCCACTGTTTTCCGGTAACGAACAGGCGGTCGCCAGCTGCGTCGTAGGCGATGCCGTTGAGCACGGCTTCTCCGTTCACTTTCTGGTTGGCCGGCAGCAGGCCGCTGAGGTCGATCCAGGCGATCACGTGGCCGTCCCTGGGCGAGATGCGCGCGATGCGGTCGTCATGCCAGACATTGGCGTAGATCTCGCCCTTGATGAATTCGAGTTCGTTGAGCTGATCGATCTTCGCGGGGCCGTCATGGACATCGATGTGCCGAACCTCTTTGAACGTGTTGGGATCGCGAAAGCGCAGCGTGGCCGTGCCGTCCGAGGTGATGAGCTGCGTGGCGGTGCGGGTCATGCCCCAGCCCTCGCCGGTGTAGACAAACTGCTTCAGCACGCGCAGGCTGAAGCGGTCATAGACAAAGCAGATGTGCGACTTCCAGGTCCACTGGTAGACGTTTGGCCCCCAGTCCACCACGCCTTCGCCGAACAGCTGCGGCGCCATCTCGGTGCGCTGCTGCAGGGTGCCGGTCGCTGGGTCGGTGACGCGCAGACCGGAGTGGCCCTCGAGGCCGGTGCCCTCGTAGAACAGCCCGTTCAGGTAGAAGAGGCCTTCGGTGTAGCTCTCGGTGGAGTGTGGCAGGCGCGCAACCACGGTGTAGCCAAGTACCGGCGCGGCGGCAGCGGCGGTACGCAGGGGTAAAACGAGCAGCATCAGCCCTACGAGCAGGAGCACGGGGAGGCGGAGCGGTGAAGCTGATCGAGCCAATGGAGCCATCGGAGCCATCGGACGAATGTAGCGCAGAGATGCTTTCCGCGGGCGGCCGGGAAGCTTTTGACACATATTGCAAATCGCGATAATCTCATTACAGATTGCAATGAAGCTATGCGACAAACTTCGGTATCTGCGTGAGGTGGAAGGCAGCCTGCGCGGATTGAACCGGGCGCTGAGCCAGGGTGAGCTGGTGCGGGCGCTGCGCGAGGAGCTGGGCGAGGCGCTGAGCCAGAGCTATCTCAGCCAGATCGAATCTGGAACCCGGCCGCACCTGACCAACACCTCGCGGCTGCTGCTTTCGCGTTTTTTCAAGGTGCACCCGGGCTACCTGGTAGACGATCCGGAGGGCTACCATGCCGAGCTGCTCTCCGAGGTGCGGGACAGCCAGACGCCGGATACAAAGCTCGATGGCTGGCTGGAAGGCGGTGCCGAGCGCTTCGGCAACGACCCGGCCCTGCAGGGGGCCTTGCGGACGCTGGCCAGCCACGAGGATTCGCGCCGCTGCCTGTTGCTGCTGGAAAGCGTGTTGCAGACGCCGCAGTTGGCGGACCGGCTGCTTGCGCTATTGCGGCCGGAGGCATCGGACGGAGGCATAATTGCTGAGGATGCAGGTGCGGTGGAACGGATGGCGATGTATGCAGCCAGTCCGATTGGAGACACACGGTGATGATGGTGACGACGGGGCACTTCGATTGGGACGCGCTGTACCTGACCTGCTTCGGTGCCGGTCTGGCGTTGAGCGCGCTGGCGTTCGTGGGCGGCTTTGCGCACCTTCACCTGGGACACTTCAAGGTAGGTGGCCACGGGCACGGGCACGGCAAGGCCGGCGGTCACGGCCCGAGCCACATGTCTCCGCTCAACGGCTTCACGGTTGTAGCGTTTCTGTGCTGGTTTGGCGGCACCGGCTACCTGCTCTCCCACGGCCATGTGTTCACGTGGGCGTTAGTGCTCGGGTTTTCGGCGTTAAGCGGAGCGGCGGGGGCAGGCCTGGTGTTCTGGTTCACCGTCAAGGTCATGTTGCCGCGCGAGCGTCCGCTTGAGCCTGCGGACACGCCGATCATCGGTGTGCTGGGACGCGTAAGCGCGCCGGTACCGCCGGGCCGTGTGGGCGAGATGCTGTACAGCCAGAACGGTGCACGGCGATCCATGCCGATCTGTGCTGACGACGGCGCCGCGATCGCACGGGATGCGGAGATCGTTGTGCTGCGCTATGAGCGCGGTATCGCGTATGTGCGGCGATGGGATGAGATGCAGCAGATTCTGCTTGGCGAGAAATCCGGTACACGCAGCGCAGAGTAATCCCCGGCCCTATAGCAGGCAAAGCAGCAGCGGACCGCAACTGACCTCAGCGTTGCGGCGTGGAAGCAAAGGCACGTTCACAAGACAGCACGCAGGCACCTCTTTTGGAGAGAGGAGTCCATGTCACATCAGGAAATTTTCGTTGTCATCGGTCTCATTGTTCTTTTCACCTTTGTGCTCATGGGTACGCTCGCCCGCTTGTTCCGCAAGGCTGGACCGAATGAAGCGTTGATCGTGTACGGCATGCGCGGACAGCGTGTGGTCAAAGGGCACGGCACGTTTATCTTCCCCATGGTCGAGCATGCGCGTCTGCTCTCGCTGGAGCTGATGAGCTTTGACGTTGCGCCGCAGCAGGATCTGTACACGCGCCAGGGTGTTGCGGTCACGGTGGAGGCCGTGGCGCAGATCAAGGTGCGCTCCGATGCGGAGTCCATCATGACCTCGGCCGAGCAGTTCCTATCGAAGACGCCGCAGGATCGCGAGAGCCTGATCCGGCTGGTCATGGAAGGCCATCTGCGCGGCATCATCGGCCAGCTGACCGTGGAGCAGATTGTGAAGGAGCCCGAGATGGTGGGCGAGCGCATGCGGGCTACCTGCTCCGAGGACCTGAGCAAGATGGGGCTCGAGGTGGTGAGCTTCACGATCAAGGAAGTACGCGACAAGAATGAATACATCACCAACATGGGCCGGCCGGATATTGCGCGCATTCGTCGCGACGCCGAGATTGCGTCTGCCGAAGCCGAGCGCGACACGGCCATTCGTCGGGCGATTGCATTACGCGAAGCGGCGGTAGCCAAGGCCGCGGCCGATCAGGAACGTGTACTCGCGGAGACGATGTCCATGGCCAAGCAGGCCGAGGCACAACGCGATTACGACATCCAGCGCGCGCAGTTTGAAGAGCAGAGCCGCCGTCAGCAGGCGCAGGCCGACAAGGCCTATGAGCTGCAAACCAACGTGATGCAGCAGAAGGTCATTGCCGAGCAGGTGAAGGTGCAGCAGGTCGAAAAAGAGGCGCAGGTCAAGGTGCAGGAGGCCGAGATCCAGCGCAATGAAAAGGAACTGATTGCAACCGTGCTGAAGCGGTCGGAGATCGACAAGCAGCGCGTGGAAAACGTGGCCAATGCCGAGCGTTCGCGGCTGATCGCAGAGGCTGAAGGCCGGGCCCAGGCGATCCGCGTACAGGGCGAGGCCGAGGCGACGGTGATCTTCCAGAAGGGCGAGGCCGAGGCCAAGGCGATGAATGTGAAGGCCGAGGCATACCAGGGATGGACGCAGGCCGCGGTGGTCGACAAATTACTGACCAACATGGCCGACGTGGTGCGCGCCATGGCAGAGCCGCTGTCGAATGTGGATAAGATCACCATCGTGTCGACCGGCGATGCGAAGACGACGGGTGCGAGCAAGATCACGGGCGATCTGACCGAAATTGCTGCCCAGGTGCCCGCCCTGTTTGAGGCGCTGAGCGGCATGAAGATGAGCGACCTGATGAGCAACGTAAAGGGCATGGCGCCCCGGCCTGATGGCAACGCCGCGCCAAAGACGCTGGACGGTACGCCGCCGAAGACAAACTAAGGTTTGCAAGTCGTGTTGAACGTAAGGGCATCGTGCCGCGGGGTATCCGCACTTCCTGCGGGACGGTACAGACGAAGAAAGGACAACGTTATGGCTCTGATGGAACGTGTTGCCACCCTGTTGCGCGCGAACGTGAACGACCTGATCGATCGCGCGGAAGATCCCGAGAAGATGTTGAAACAGCTGCTGTTGGACATGGAGAACCAGCTGCTGCAGGTGAAGACGCAGGTGGCCATCGCGCTTGCGGATCAGCACCTCCTGGAGAAGAAGGCTCGTGAGCAGGAAGAAGGCGCGGCGACGTGGCACCGCAAGGCGGAGCTTGCGGTCACCCGGGCCGATGATGCGCTCGCACGAGCAGCCCTGGAGCGCGCGTTTAGTCATGAGACCCTGCTGACGGCGTTCAAGGCGCAGGTGGCGGATCAGTCGGCCGAGTCTGAGTCGCTGCGATCGACCTACCTGAAGCTGCAGAGCAAGCTCATCGAGACCAAAGGGCACTGCGAGCTGTTGATTGCCCAACACCGGCGTGCACGCATGGTGAACAAAGCTGCCGAGGCACGCGGGTTGGCAGAAAATGGGCAGCCGGGCGCATTGCGTGCGGAGGCCATGGGCCGGGTGCAGTCACGGATCGCCGGCACGGAGGCAAAGAACTTTGCAACGAAGACGCTGATGGCGACTGAAAGCCTGGACGACCGCTTTGCCAATATGGAGCGGGACGAACGTGTCGAAAAGATGCTGAGTGACTTGAAGAACAAGCAGACACGGATGCTCGCGGCGGGTTAGGTTTCGCTGTAAGAGCAGCGCTCTCGTGCCGGCCAGAAGTTGCGGCGCGGCAAGCTCCTAGTGAGAGCTCCAGGTCTTGTCGTTTGAGTTGCACTCCGTCTCGAGCGCGCACTGCTCGCAGCGCGGCTTCCGCGCCACACAGACGCGTCGGCCGTGGTGAATCAGCTCATGCGAGAAATCGATCCAGCGATCTTGCGGGATCACCTTTTGCAGATCAAGTTCGACCTTGACGGGCTCATCATTCTTTGTGAGCTCCAAGCGTCGTGAGAGTCGCAGCACGTGCGTGTCAACGACCACGCCTGAGGGGATGCCGTACCAGGAACCGAGCACGACGTTCGCGGTTTTGCGTGCAACGCCGGGAAGCTCGAGCATTTCGTTCATGGTCTGCGGAATCTCGCCGTTGAAGTGTTCGTTGACGACCTTCGCGGCACCCATGATGCTCTTCGTTTTGGCGCGATAGAAGCCGGTGCGGTGCACCAGCTCCTCGATTGCTGCAGGGTTGGCGACGGCCAATGTTTGCGGCGTCGGGTAGAGCCGAAACAGTTCGGGCGTGGCGAGGTTGACGCCGGCGTCAGTGCTTTGCGCGGACAGGATCGTGGCCACGGTAAGCTCCCACGCATTGCGGTGGTCCAACGCGCAGACTGCATCCGGGTAAGCCTTGCGCAGGGCATCCAGGATCGCAGCAATGCGCTCCGGTGCGAGCGGCTTGACGGTGCGAACGCGCTTGCGCGGCTGCGCTGTTCCGGTGCTCTCCACAGCCTTCACCGCAACCGGTTCTGACGCCGCGATGGAGCGTGCTTTCGCCGCTGAAGCGGTCTTCGCACCCGCTCGCTTCACCGTCTTCTTCGTCGTGGCTTTCTTGCCCGCCATGAGCTAGCCGAGCCGCTCCAGCATCTCTTGCGGACGCAGACGAATGCAGCTAAAGATCGGGTAGTCCTTCAGTGTGTAGACCGAAATCTCTGTCTCGCGCAGCTGCTGCACGAGATCCAGGAAGTCCTCGGGGAAGTTGGTCTCGAAGGCGACGACAAACTCCTGATCGTCGAGCCCGAACGAGTAGGTTGTGTTGAGCTTCACGCGCGGGTAGGCCAGGCCGATGCGGATGTGTTCGTCCATGAGCCGCTTGCGCTCCGCCATGGAGAGCAGATACCAGGGACGCGTCTTCCAGAACGGATAGATGAAGATGTACTTGTGGCCGCCGGGCCGAATTGCGCCACGGCCCTCACCCTCTGACTCATCTTCGCGATCGATCTGGTAGAGCGAACGCTTGGTCATGGAGAGGAAGTTGTGCGGTGTTTCAAGGTATCCGCCAAGCGGCGAGGCCATCAGCTCGGAACGCATGCGGTTCATCTCCTCGAGCGAGAAGCCGATGGACCAGATGCAGAAGTCGCAGTCGCCGCGTGCGCCGGTAGTCGAGTAGGTCATTGAGAGAAACTCGTTGGCGCGGTTCCAGCGTTGGATCACCTCGGCAAACGCCGCCTTTTGTGCGACCTTCTGCTCGGTCGGCAGGCGGCGCCACTCGGGCAGAACGCGGTAAAAGGTGAAGCACACGATCTGACGCTTCGCAGGGGTTCCGCCAGTCGCGGCGGGCGAACCATAGGAAGTCGTCTGGGCTCCGGTTGGGGCTCCGGTCTGGGGGCGCGCCGGAGCGGCTCCTTCGGTGGCGGCAGCGGGCGCTGGAATCGTGACTACGGAGGACTCAGACATCCCTTTATCGTACCGGATGGCGGGAGCGGAAGCGTGCCCTCGCTATACTTGCCTTGCATGTCTGAGAAGCTTATTGCTCTTCTGCTTGCCGTCATCACAGGCGGCGGCTACACCGGTGTTGTGCTGCTGATGGCGATCCAGTCGGCCTGCATCCCGATTCCTTCCGAGATCATCATGCCCTTTGCGGGCTTCGCGCTGGCGCACACACAGGGGCAGCTGATTCTGCTGGCCACGCTGGCATCGCTGGCGTCAAACCTGGGCTCGATTCCTGCGTATTGGGTCGGGGCCAAGGGCGGCCGGCCCATGGTGGAGCACTACGGTCGGTACCTGCTGCTGAGCAAGCGCGATCTGGCTCTTGCCGATCGGTTCTTCGTGGAGTTCGGCTCGATCACGGTGCTGGTAGGGCGCATGCTGCCCATCGTGCGCACCTTTATCGCATTTCCGGCCGGGATCGCGAAGATGAACCAGTTCCGCTTCCATCTCTACACCTTTCTTGGTTCGTGGCCGTGGTGCTATGCCCTGGCGTATGTGGGCATGAAGCTGGGTAGCCGCTTCCAGACGGATCCACGTTTTAAGGAGGTATTTCATCGCTTCCACCTGGGCGTCGAGGCGTTGTTGCTGGTCGGGGTGATCTGGTTCGTCTTCTCGCACTGGAAGAACCGCACCGGTGCGCAAACGGCGTAGGGGTTTGCGCCTGCCGAACACGTGAGCGATACTTGTCTGTCCGGCAATACGGAGAAATGTTCTTAGAAGGGTAAGCAATAGAAATGTCCACACCCGACGCCGCGCAGACGCTTTCTGCGGCGAGCATCAAGCCTCACACAGGAAAACTTGGCATCATGATCCCCGGCATGGGCGCGGTTGCGACCACGCTGATCGCCGGCGTGGAAGCGGTTCGCCGCGCCTTTGCGAAGCCGATCGGCTCCATGTCGCAGATGGGCACGATTCGCCTGGGTAAGCGCACCGACGATCGCACACCCCTGATCAAGGACTTCGCGCCGCTCGCACCGCTCGAAGATCTGGTCTTTACAGGTTGGGATATCTTCGGCGGCAACCTGTACGACGCGGCGAAGACCGCCGCTGTATTGGACCGCGACCAGCTAGAAAGCATGCGGCCGTTCCTGGAGTCGATCGAGCCCATGCCCGCGGCGTTCGATCAGCGCTGGGTGAAGCGGCTGAGTCCCAAGGTGCAGAAGATCGGCAAGAATAAATGCGATCTGGCCAACCAGATTCGCAACGACATTGCCGAGTTCAAAACCAGGACCGACCGGCAGATCATGATCTGGTGTGGGTCGACCGAGATTTATATTGAACAGTCGGCCGTGCACCAGACGCTGGAAGCGTTTGAAAAGGGCCTCGTCGATGACGACGAGAACATCTCACCTTCGATGCTGTACGCCTGGGCCGCGCTGAAGGAAGGCATTCCTTTCGCGAACGGCGCACCGAATCTGACGGTGGACATACCTGCCCTGCAGGAGCTCTCAAAGAAGATGGGCGCGCCGATCTGTGGCAAGGACTTCAAGACCGGGCAGACCTTTATCAAAACGGTGCTGGCCCCTGGATTTAAAGCTCGTCAGCTTGGTGTGAGTGGGTGGTATTCCACCAATATTCTGGGCAACCGGGATGGCGAAGTGCTGGATGACCCGGATAACTTCAAGACCAAGGAAGTTTCCAAGCTCGGTGTGCTCGAGCACATCTTCCAGCCGGAAAAGAATCCGGATCTCTACGGCGATGTCTTTCACAAGGTGCGGATTAACTATTATCCGCCGCGCGGGGATAACAAGGAAGGCTGGGATAACATCGACATCTTCGGCTGGCTCGGCTATCCGATGCAGATCAAGGTCGATTTCCTTTGCCGTGACTCGATCCTGGCCGCGCCGCTGGCGTTGGACTTGTGTCTGTTTATGGATCTCGCGCAACGTACCCCGGCACTAAAGAACCTTGGGATTCAGGAGTGGTTGAGCTTCTATTTCAAGGATCCTGATTCTGCGCCCGGTGTGTATCCAGAGCATGACCTGTTTATTCAATCGATGAAGCTGAAGAACACGCTGCGGCACATCATGGGCGAGGACTTAATCACGCATCTTGGACTGGAATATTACGGCGAGTAACCTACTAAGTCGAGCAACAAACGAGCCAGCGAGTCTACCGACTCAGCTGGCTCGTTTACGTTAATCCTGTATCACTCCGAGAATCTCCGGCCACAGTGTCTTGACACCGTCCTGCGATTTGGAGGAGACGGCTAGGATGCGATCCTCGCCATGCGCTTTTTTCAGGGCCGCCAGGGATTTCGTCAACGTATTTCCGGACAATTTATCCGCTTTCGTGGCGACGATGATGTGAGGCCGCTGCATTTCGCGCAGCGCGGTAATCAGCATCGTGTCGTTTTCCTGCGGCGGGATGTTGGAGTCGACGAGGCAGATGCAGAGGGCGAGCTGTTCGCGGTCGGCCAGGTAGGGCTCGATGAACTTGGGCCACTCGGCGGAGATGGATTTGGAGATCTTCGCGTAGCCGTAGCCGGGCAGATCGGCAAAGATCAACTCGGGTTTCATCTTGTGCTTGGTCTCATTGCCTTCGTGCAGCGCGAAGAAGTTGATAGCGCGCGTGCGGCCCGGGGTTGAGGACACCTTGGCTTCTTTGGAGCCGAGCAGCTTGTTAATCAATGAAGATTTGCCCACGTTGGAGCGGCCCAGAAAGGCGACCTCCGGCGCGTCGCCGGTACGTGCGGCCGATGGGAAGTGATCGGGGCTCATCGCGGAGAGTAGGAATTCGGTGTGGAACTGCATGGTGTCTCCGTGCGCGGCGGCAGTGAACAGGTAGCTCCGGCTGGGGTCGGTTTCGAGGCTCCCGATGGCGGTGGGCCAGATCAAGAGTACGCGAGGGTAGCGCCCCACCGTTGGGGGATGGGGAAGGCAGCCAACTTTCAGTAGGCTAAGGGCGAATCCGTTCCGCGTCGGGCTTACTGGACGCACCCAGAGGAGGATTGCACGTTGATGGCGGCCGTTCGCGCCAAACCGGCGGTGCCCAGCCGACGCCGATGGCCCTGCGCTCTGCTTGGCCTTCTGATGGCTGTTTTCGGCCGTGCGAGCACGGGGCAAACGCCGCCTCTACGTGCGCCCGCAGCGGTCGTGTACGACGCGGCTGGAAACCTGTTCATCGCGGATACCGACGGGAACCAGGTGCTGGAAAGCACGCTGGCCGGAGCGTTGGTCGTTGCCGCGGGAAACGGCGTACAGGGCTTCGCCGGCGACGGTGGGTCGGCGACCGCAGCCGAACTCAACGCACCGCAGGGGCTCGCCTTTGGGGCGGACGGTACGCTGTACATCGCCGACAGCGGCAACCGTCGGATCCGTGCGGTCACCGGCGGGGTCATCTCCACATTTGCGGGCGGCGGTACGGCAGTGGGTGCAAGCGGCGACGGTGACCTTGCGCTTGCGGCGAGCCTGCGGCAGCCCACGGCGCTGGCGGTCGATGGCACAGGCGCCCTGCTGGTGTGCGACAGCGCCGATCACCGCGTGCGGCGGATCAGCGCCGGGCTGATCACTACGGTGGCGGGGACGGGCGTGCAGGGCTTTGCCGGCGACGGCGGCCCGGCGACGGCCGCGCTGCTGGACACGCCCGCCGGGATAGCGGTCCCGAGCGATGGTCGCATCCTCGTTTCGGACAGCCACAATCAGCGGGTTCGCGTTATTGCCGCCGATGGCACGATCAGGACCTTCGCGGGCTTGGCTACGCGGGGCTTCGGCGGGGATGGTGGGCCGGCCTTGGCGGCATCGTTCTCCGGACCGCGTGGCCTGGCCGTAGCGCGTGGTGGAGTCTTGCTGATCGTGGACGAGGACAACGAGCGCGTGCGCAGCGTTAGCTCTGCGGG